>DXDP01000485.1 GCA_019115445.1 Candidatus Nocardiopsis merdipullorum | reverse complement strand
TAGTAGCGGTAGCCGAGAGCGAACACCGCCACCGACGCGAGCAGGACCAGGGCTGCGGGCATGAACGTCGCCTACCTTCCGCACTGCCGGTTCCGAATCTTCCAACCACTCCGTCTCGGTCCCGTCGCCGGGTACCGTGGTCGATTCGGAATGTGGGTCAAAGCCACCAGAAAGTAACATGTGGCTTCCTTCACTCATAGGGACACCTCTTGAACGACCTGATCACGGTTTGGCGGCGATCCACTGTGGCCGAGCTCGGTTGGACGTCCCCGTCCGGCCCCTCGGGCATCCCCGTGGTTCCTCTGGTGTTGCATGACACACCGTGTGTGGCACTTCCCTACGCACACGCCGATGTCGCTCTGCGTTTGCACCGACGGCATGTGGCCTTCAGCGTGACCGACCAGGACGCGGGTGGTCGTACAGCGGTCGTGGGTGCGGGCCCGGTCGAGGTCGTCGAGGACCTGGAGGGCCACGAGTTCGTGGAGCACCTGCTGGAGCAGGAGGTGGTCAAGCACCCACCCTCACGTCTGCGAGCGGACAGTCTCATGGCCCGCCGGGAGAACTGGTGGTGGGTGCCCCGGGTGCTGGTGCGGCTCGACACGATCGAGGAGGAGTACACACTGCGTCCTCGCACGCGGGCCGAGGATGCGCTGTTGGTACGTGAACACGCGGGCCGTCCGGTCATCGACGTGGTCACCGTCGACGGCCGCTCCGACCGCTCCACCGGGTCCACCGGGACCACCGGGACCACTGATCTTTGGGCCCGCGACGGTGGACTGCTCAAGGGGGCCGACGAGCCGGCATTCGTGTTCTCCCACCAGTACAGCCCGGACTTCGAGCGGTGGGAGCGTTGGTTTCGCTCCGGGCACCTCAGCGGCGAGTCGCTTCTGGTGGAGGAGGCCGACGGTGCACCGACCGGGAAGAGTCCGTCGGGACCGTTGTCGCCCTACGGCCTGTGGGAACGCTTCACCAATCACCGCTCGTTGGCACGTACCTGCCGCAAGGAGATCGCCGAGGCCCGGTCCCGAGTGCCCCTTCGATGATGCGTCGCCTCTCAATGCACCTTGCACCGTCGGCGCCGTGATCCCACCGGAACCATGGCGATCGCGGCTGCGGAGAACAGAGCGCTGACCGCGAACACCGCGGGCAGACCCGAAAGGGTGATGACCGCGGCCATCAGTACCGGGGTCAGGGTGGTGCTGATTCCTTGGAGCCAGTTCTGTACGGCAAGGGCCCGCCCGGACCATGCCGTGCCGGCGATCTCCGCCACCGCCAGGAAGGTCAACCCGTTGTGCCACATGGTCAGGACCAGGCAGAACAGGACGAGGGGGACCGCCGTCCACGCCCATGCGTACGGCAGTACGGCCTGCAGTACGAGGAAACATCCGGAGATGACCGCGAGCCACCGCACCGGGCGCAATCGTTCTCCGGTGCGGTCGGAGCGCAATCCCAGCAGTAGCCGTCCGGCGGCCCCTGGGATCTGGGCGATCGCGACGACCACCCCTGCCGCAGGTGCCCCCCATCCCTGTTCCTGCACCAGGTAGATGACCGCGTAGGTCATCAGGGCGACCTGGGGCACGCCGAGGAGCATGCTCACCCCGTGCACCCGCCAGATGGTCCAGTGACGATACGGCGAGCCGGTCCTGGCGGGCTCGGGCTCTGCCTTCTTCTCCTTTCCGGAGGAACGCGCCGGGGTCGAGGGGGTCTCGGGCATGATCAGGACGAACGGCAGGGCCAGCAGGGAAAGAAGCGCGGGCAGGGTCATCGCACCGACGAACCCCCAGGCGTCGGCGGCCGCGGGCAGGGTCAGCGCTGAGACGCCCACGCCCAGGGGCAGCGCGGATTGGCGAATACCCATGGCCAGGCCGCGCTGGTCGGCGGAGAACCACAGCAGCACGAGCCGTCCGCTCGCGGCGTTGACCGGGCCGCCGACCGTTCCCATGAACAGCAGGACGGCCGCTGCGCCCCACAGGTCCGAGACGGTCCAGAGCAGGCCGAGCGCACCCGCCGTCAGCAGCAGGCTCAGGGCCATCGTCCACCGTTCCCCGACCCGGTCGATGACCAGTCCCCACAGCAGCAGGGTGAGCAGGAGACCGAAGGACGGCAGACCGGCGAGCATGCCTGCCTGGGCCGTGGTGACGTCGAAGGCCACGCGCAGCTGCGGAAGCACGATGGGCACACCGAACATCGCCGAAACACTGGCCACTTGGGCCATCATGCCGATGGAGAGGATGACCCAACGATTCCGCACCAACATCCGGCCAGACTAGAGGCCCTGCTCAGCGGGTGGATTCTCGCCCCTGCCCACCTGCCGCCCGCGGACGGTCTCGGGGCCGAGGACGGTCGGGCGGGGGACTTCCGTGTCCGTGTGTGCGTGGGTCGGGTCAGGGAAGGTTCGGGTGTTCCAGGCCGATGCCACGTGCCCACAGTCGCGTGGCGGTCTCCACGGCGACCTCGGGGTCGTGTTCCTGCTCGTACAGGAACCACACACGGGCGAAGTGTTCCACCATGCCGCCGAGCATGCCGGCGGCGGTGTCCGGGTCCAGGCCGGGGTCGGCCAGGCCTTCCTCCTGGAGGCGTCGGATGCTTGCGCTGATCCGGTCCACGAACAGGCCCCGAATCTCCAGGTAGATGTGGTTGAAATGGGGATGGCGCGGTGCGACCTGCTCGATGACGTGCATGATGCGGGCGTTGTCCCGGTACAGCCGCAGGAACCGTTCCGTGGAGTGTCGGATGCGTGCGATCGGGTCGGCGCCGGAGGTCATGCCGGAGCGGGAGGCCTCGAACATCTCCGCGGTCATGCCTTTGGCGACCTCGCGGAGCAACGCGTCCTTGGAGTCGAAGTAGGTGTAGAAACTTCCGTAGGCAAGGCCCGCCCGGCCGGTGATCTCGGCAACACGTGTTGCTTCGAAACCTTTCTCCTCGAAGACCTCACGGGCCGCCTCGATCAGGGCGTTGCGTGTTCTGCGCCCGCGTTTGGTGAGCGGGCTCGCCGTCAGAGGTCGATCCGTCATCGCTGCGGTGTACCTCTCCTCCACGGTCGAGCGTGCGCTGCGGTCAACGCAGCGGCAAGAATTTGGTGATCACTTCGTTCATGATCTCGTACGTGCCACCGCCGATGCTGAACACCCGTGCGTCACGGTAGTGGCGCTCCACCTCGCTGTCGCGGACAAAACCCGCCCCACCGTGCAGTTGTACGGCGTTGTCCACCACGAAGTCGAGGACCTCGGTCGCGGTGTTCTTGGCCATCGCGACCTCGGCGATCAATTCTTCCCCGGCCTGGAGACGTTCTGCGACGTGGCGCACGTAGGAGCGGGCGACCGTGGTTCGCCGGTGCATCTCGGCCAGTCGATGCCGCAGGACCTGTCGGGAGGCCAAGGGTCTGCCGAAGGATTCCCGTTCACGCATCCACACCACGGACAGGTCGATGCACCGCTGTGCGATCGCACATGCCTGTACGGACATGCCGATCCGTTCACTCGCGAACTGCCGCATGATCTGGTGGAAACCCTGGTCCCGTTCGCCGACGAGGTTGCGTTCGGGGACACGCACATCACTGAAGAACAGCTCGGCGGTGTCCGAGGAGTGCCAGCCCATCTTGTCGAGTTTGCGCGAGACGGTGAAACCGGGTGTGCCCCTCTCCACGACGAACATCGACAGTCCTTCGTGTCCGTTGTCGGAGGTGCGGGCGGCGACTGTCACGAAGTCGGCGCGGTGCCCGGAGGTGATGAACATCTTGGAGCCGTTGATGATCCACCCGTCACCGTCGTGCTCGGCGCGGGTACGCAGGGAAGCCACGTCCGATCCGGTGTCGGGTTCGGTGATGCCCAGCGCGCAGATCTTCTCCCCGGCCAGTGTCGGGCGCACGAAGTCACGGAGCAGCTCCTCACGGGCGTCGGCCACCAGCGGGGGCAGTGCGATGGCATGGGTGAACAGCGCCGCGAGCACACCACTGGGCACCCCCGCGAGGAGGAGTTCCTCGGAAACGACGAGTTGGTCGATCATCTCGCCTTCTCCGCCGGCGTGCTGAGGCAGTCCCAGAGCGAGCAGGCCGAGACCACCGGCAGCGCGATGCAGGTCACGGGGGATCTCTCCCTCGTCCTCCCAGCGGGTGATGTGCGGAAGGATCTCCTTCGAGGCGAAGGCCCGTACGGTTTCGCGGAGCGCGTTGCGTTCGGGGGTGTGCCACAGGTCGGGGATCGAGCTCATGGAATCACGCTCACAGATGTGTGCTGGTTCACTTTCTGTTATCTTCCACAGAACATGACAAGGTAGTCAACAATGACGCATCACCCTCTCCCGTGAGGAGCGCCCCGTGGTCGATCTGCACACCCTGCTCCACGACCTGCACGCGGAGCAGGAGGAGCTCGCGACCCTGCTCGACGACCTGGCCTTGCAGGACTGGGACCGACCCACCCCGTCACCGGGTTGGACCGTCGCCGACCAAGTGGCACACCTTGCCTACTTCGACCGGGCCGCGCACACCGCGCTCACCGATCCAGAGGCCTTCGAGGAGATCCTCTCCGCCGCCATGGCCGACCCGGAGGGCTTCACCCGGCCCGACCCGGTCCCTCCCGCCGAGCTCCTGCCGAAGTGGCGTTCGGCCTCGGCGGATTTGCGCAAGGCGTTGGCCGATGCGCCGACGGGCACCCGGGTTCCCTGGTTCGGTCCGGACATGGGCCTGGCCTCCAAGGCGACCGCGCGCCTGATGGAGACGTGGGCCCACGGCCAGGACGTGGTCGATGCGCTCGGCGTCGAAAGGCGGCCCACCGACCGGCTGCGCCACGTCGCCCACATCGCCGTGCGTGCCCGGCCCTACAGCTATCTGGCCCGGGGAAGGGAGATGCCGGAGGAGTCGGTCCGGGTGGAGCTCACCGCCCCGGACGGTTCACCGTGGCGCCTGGGCCCCGAAGAGGCCGAACAGGTGGTTCGCGGTGACGCCGAGGAGTTCTGCCTGGTCCTCACCCAGCGCCGTCACGTGGACGACACGGGGCTGCGCGCGCACGGCGACGCCGCCCGGGAGTGGCTCCTGATCGGCCAGGCCTTCGCCGGCCCACCGGGCCGGGGTCGGCGCCCGGGGCAGTTCGACCGGCCGACCGACGCACCCAAGAGTTGACCAACGTGTCATTGACTCACGCCATCGGTCCCGCGCACAAGGCCCTGGGTGGTGCATCGAGCATCGGCCACACCTGAGTGTTCGGGATCGTCGGTCCCCGATCACATGCGCTTCCACCCTTTACCCTTCTGTGCATGGAAACCGCTCCGATCGACCCGAGTACCCCCCACTCCGCTCGTGTCTGGAACTATTGGCTCCAGGGCAAGGACAACTACCCCGCCGACCGCGCCGTCGGTGAAAAGCTGAAGGAAATGATGCCTTCCGCCGTGATCAGTGCCCGCGCCGATCGCGAATTCCTCGAACGCGTGGTCAACCACATGGTGCGCGACCGGAAGGTCACCCAGTTCCTGGACGTGGGCACCGGCCTGCCCACCGCGAACAACACCCACGAGGTGGCCCAGGCCGCGAACCCCTCGAGCCGCATCGTCCACGTGGACAACGACCCGCTCGTCCTCGCACACGCCCGTGCCCTCCTCACCAGCACCGACGAGGGCTCCACCGACTACCTGCACGCAGACGTCCACGATCCGGAAGAGATTCTGACAGGCGCCAGGGGCACCCTGGATCTGCGGCAACCGGTCTGCCTGATGTTGCTGGGCGTGCTCAACTACGTCGTCGAACAGGACGATGCCGTACGGATCGTCCGTCACCTGGTCGAGCCCTTGGCCTCGGGAAGCCACGTCGTCGTGGGACACCCCACCGGCGAGTTCGACCCCGAGGGCATGCAAAAACTCCTGGAACTGTGGAACGACGCGAACCCGGCTCCCATGAGGGCACGCAATCGGGACGAAGTCACCGAGCTGCTCGCCGGCCTGGAGATCCTCGAGCCCGGCGTGGTTTCCTGCAGCCGGTGGCGGCCGAATCAGGGCACCCTCTACGCCGGGCGTGACGTCTCCCAGTTGGCCGCGGTCGCCCGTAAACCGTAGGACGTTCGCGGAAGGTATCGCCCCGACCCACCCGCGCTGCGATCCCACAACCGTGAGTCACGTTACGCGGACGGGGTCGATGGTGAAAACATCTCGAGCCAGCTGGTGTGATGCAATATCCACAGGTTCGTGAACCCGGGAGAGTCCGAGACCGGGAACAGCAGCAATATGTGAGAGGGGTTGGCTTTCGTGACCAACCGCGCGTACGTGATCGCAGGCTCGGAGGCCACCGGCGGAGCCGGTGTCCAGGCCGATCTGAAAGCTTTCCAGGAACTCGGCGTCTACGGTATGGGCACGCTCACCTGCATCGTCTCCTACGACCCGAAGAACGACTGGAACCATCGATTCGTGCCGATCCAACCCGGGGTGATCGCCGACCAGATCGAGGCCGCCACCACCTGCCACGACCTCGACGTGGTCAAGCTCGGCATGCTCGGCACGTCCGACACCATCGACGTGGTCGAGGAGGCGCTCAAGCGTCAGGAGTGGCGGCACGTCGTCCTCGACCCGGTCCTGATCTGCAAGGGTCAGGAGCCGGGCGCCGCTCTGGACACCGACAAGGCCCTGACCGCGCAGATCCTGCCGCTGGCCACCGTCATCACCCCGAACCACTTCGAGGCGCGCACACTGGCCGGGATGGAGAGCATCGACACGGTCGACGACCTGATCGAGGCCGCTCGCCGTATCCACGCGTTGGGTCCCCAACACGTGGTCGTCAAGGGTGGGACCGAACTGCCCGGCCCGGACGCCGTGGACGTGCACTTCGACGGTGAGGACGTCACCGTCCTGAGCGCCCCCAAGATCGGTGAGGAGCGGGTGAGCGGTGCCGGTTGCACCTTCGCTGCCGCGATCACCGCCGAGCTGGCCAAGGGCACCGACGTGGGTGCCGCTGTCCAGGTCGCCAAGGACATGGTGCGTGAGGGCATCACTCAGCGGCTGATCACACACGCACCGTTCGCCTCCGTGGTCCCCATCGCACCGTAGGATCGGCGTCATTCACCGTGGGAAGGCCCGTGACAGGGCCTTCCCGGTGTCTGGGAATCGGTGTGGGAACTTTTCTGCTCCGCGCGTAGGTGGAGCAGCAGCGCCTGTGCGGGGTTGAGGTTGGGCATCTGGATCCCGGCCCTTGCCAGGACCGCGCCGGAAACCGTGAGTCCCCCCTCGGTGAACCACGGGGGTGGCGTGCGTTGGAGGTCGACGGGCCGTCCGATCTCCTGTCGCCAGGTGAGTCGGTACCTGTGTTCCTCACGCAGCCCGGGCAGACGGACACGACCGGGGATCGCGCTCGCGGACGAGGTCAGGCGGGCGTAGCGGAAGATCGCCTCGCTTCCGTCGCGGGCCACCACCCCGTCGATCTGTTCGGAGGGGTCGACCTCGTCGACACGGACCGGATCACCCGTGTGCAGAAGTGGGCGCAACTCCTTGTACAGCTCGATCCACCGGCTCAGGGTGTCGAGTTCCTCGTCGGTGCACCGGGTGATGTCCCACTCGATGCCCGCGTGGCCGATGAGTGCGGTCAGACAGCGTGTGGTCAGGTCGGTGACCCGTCCCGTGGTGTGTGTCGTGGGGCCGCCGACGTGGCTGCCGATGAGTTCTGGGGGCAGGAGCAGTCCGGTCCAACGCTGGATCGTGAGGCGTTCGAGCGGGTCGTTGGTGTCGGAGGCCCACACCCGGTCGGTGTGTTCGAGGATGCCGAGGTCGACCCGGCCACCTCCGGAGGAGCACGATTCGATCTCCACCTCCGGGTGGTGTTCTCGCAACCGTTCCAGGAGCGCGTAGAGGGCTTTCGTCTGCCTGTGCGTACCCGCCCCTCCGGTGGGGGTGTGCACCGCCTCCAGCAGATCACGGTTGTGGTCCCACTTGAGGTGATCGGGGCGGTACTCGGTGATGAGGGCGTCCAGGCGTCGGAACAGGTACTCGGCGGCCTCGGGCCGCCCCAGGTCGAGAACCTGCTGGTTACGGCTGGACAAGGGGGTGTGGCCGAGCGGTGCCAGGATCCAGTCCGGGTGTTGGCGGAACAGGTCGGAGTCGGGGTTGACCATTTCCGGTTCCACCCACAGTCCCACTTCCATCCCGAGGGAACGGACGTGGGTGAAGAGGGGGTGCAGACCCTCGGGCCACACATCGGTGTCCACGGTCCAGTCGCCGAGTCCGGCGGAGTCGTCGCGGCGTCCCCGGAACCAGCCGTCGTCCAGGACGAACCGTTCCACACCGATGCGTGCAGCAGTGTCGGCGAGCTCCTTCAGGGTGTCGAGGTCGTGGTCGAAGTAGACCGCTTCCCAGGTGTTGAGCACGACCGGTCGGGGGCTCGTGGGGTGGTGGGGGCGAGAGCGCAGCCGGCGGTGCACGCGTGCGGACATGCCGTCGAGCCCCTCGTCGGACCAGGTGAAGTACACCCAAGGGGTGCTGTAGGACTCCCCGCGCGCGAGACGGATCTCTCCGGGGCCGGTCAGTTCACCACCGGCAAGGAGTCCATCGGCCTGTCCGGCACGCTCGGGGAGCCGTTCGGCCAGATGCACGTGGTCACCGCTCCAGGCCGTGTGTACCCCCCACACCTCGCCTCCGCGGAACCCGAAGCCGGACGTTCCCGCGATCAGGAACAGCGTGGCGTCATGGCCGGTACGTCCTCTGCGTGAGGCACGTAGCCGGGTGCCCTCGGTGAACGTGTGCCGCTGAGGGGTGCGTTCTCGGCACCAGCGTCCGGACAGATCGAGGAGTTCGGTCACTTCCCGGGGCAGGGGCATGGTGACCTGCAGGGCATCGAGGGTCCACACGGTTTCGACGGTGTTGGTGACCGTGTTGCGGGCGCGGATCAGCCCGTCGGTCTCCATGCGCAGCTCGCAGCGTAGAGCCAGTCCGCTCTCGGGTGCGTCGGCCAGGACGAGGACGCTTCCGCCGTGTGCGGTGTGTTCTTCCTGATCCACGACGATCTCATGCACGGTCCAGCGGGGATGGGAGACACGGCCGTCGTGGTGTCCGGCCATTCCTGGCCGGCCGCGCCAGCCCTCACCCTGCGTCGGTACGAGGGAGACCTGTGCGGGTCGGTCGATGTCGTTGTGCGCGGCCGGGGGGAGCGCGGCCGTCCGGAGTCCTTCGATGTCTGCAAGGTCGGCACCCCAGTGCAGGACGTGGGGCAAACCTTCCTCGGGCACCCCCAGGACCAGCGTGGTCCCCGCGGCGCTCAACCGGACGGTGCGTTCGTTCATCCATTGCTCCCTGGAACTCGGGGTGGGCACGTCGGTGTCGAACCGAAGTCTCAGCCGCAGCGACAACAGTTACCAATAAGTTCCAACATCTATCAACCATCCCCTCGAGCACATCTCCCCCATATTTGACACTTCTCCGAAAAATGAGACACTGCTTCAAACATATTCCAACACTTTCACCCACCAATGGTCTCGCTCGGCGCCTCGGTGGACGAAACCCCAGGGGGACAGATGCTTGCCGCGCAACGACAGGAAGTGATCCTGGAACGGATCCGCCGTGACGGAGGGGTGCGCGTCACCGACCTCGTCGAGAGCCTCTTGGTGTCGGACATGACCGTCCGCCGTGACCTCGACGCCCTGGAAAGTCGGGGCACGGTCCGCAAGGTGCACGGTGGCGCGGTCGCCGTCGAGGCCGCCCGCACCGCCGAACCCGGATTCGAGGCCAAGTCGGCCCGCCAGGAACACGAAAAACAGGCCATCGCCCGAGCCACCGCCGAACTCGTGGAGCCACACAGCGCCATCGGCCTGTCGGCGGGCACCACCACGGCCGCTGTCGCCGAACACCTGGTCGACATCCCCGGTCTGACCGTGGTCACCAACTCCCTGCACGTGGCGGAGGTCTTCCACCGCTCGGACCGCTCGGACCGGACGGTCGCCCTCACCGGTGGCTTCCGCACCCCCTCGGACGCACTCGTGGGCCCCATGGCACTCACCGCCGTACGCGGTCTCAATCTGGACCTGCTCGTCCTCGGCGTGCACGGCGTACAGGAGCACGCCGGTTTCACCACGCCCAACCTCATGGAGGCCGAGACCAACCGTGCACTGGTGGAAGCCTCCTCGACCATCGTCGTGACCGCCGACCACAGCAAGTGGGGCACCGTCGGCATCAGCACCATCGCCCCGCTCGGCCGCGCCAACTTCCTGGTCAGCGACTCCGGACTGCCCACCGAGGCCCGCGAGACCCTCGCCGAGCACATCGGTCACCTCGTCATCGCCGACCTTCCCGGGGAGAACTCGTGAGGAAAACCTCCGCACACCTGGCCGACGGACGTGAGATCGTCTATTTCGACGAGAACCGTCCCGAACGCAGGCCCGAAGAACTGACCGACCCCCGCGACCTGCCTCCGGTCGCCACCGGCTCGGAAATACGTTTCGACCCCCTCCTGCGCGAATGGGTCGTCATCGCCTCCCACCGGCAGACACGCACCCACCTGCCACCGACCGACGACTGCCCCCTGTGTCCCTCGTCC
>DXDP01000484.1 GCA_019115445.1 Candidatus Nocardiopsis merdipullorum | reverse complement strand
GGGCGCGGTCTGCGACCGCCTGGCGGAACTGGAGGAGCGGTGACCCGCCGTACCGACTGGCGCACCCGCCTGCGGGCGGGTGCCGCCTTCCTCGACCACCTGATCTGCCACGCCGACTCCGTGGTGTCGGCCTGGCTGGACATCCGTCCGCTGCGCCACACGTTCGCGGATGGTGCCGCGTGGCTGGGCCGGACCTGGCGGGCTCACCTGCACCGTGCTCATGTCCGCAAGCACGGCCCCGGACGGGGCCTGATCGCCGTAGTCATCAACACGAAGACCGAGAAGGAGAGCACGCATGGCTGAGACCGAGCGCGGCGAACTGAAACGCATCATGGCGGACCTGGAGTCCATCGAGTTCGAGACCGGATCCGACATCCGCCGCTACGTCGAGACCACCCGCAAGCTGTCCAGGGCGCTGTCGATGGAGCTGCACTTTTCCGCGCAGGAGCTGGAGGGGGCGCTGCGTGAGCTGCCCCCCGGGCCGGGGGAGTCACGGCTGGCCATGCGCAAGAAGGCCAAGGCGGTGTCGCGGCACCTGCGGCGTGGGGCTGAGGCCCAGCAGCATGTGGGGGTCCAGGCGGCCCGAACCTGGGGCAGCTTGAGCAAGCACTTCGAGTACCTGGTCAAACGACGTAAGCGCAAGAAGGTCTTGGACCTGTCTGCCTGACACCAGTTGCGGGGCCGCCGGGGTGCGGCCCCGCCCACCACACACGAAGGGGAAAAGCATGGCTCGCAAGGAGCTGGTGGTGCGCGGCGGCGACGGAGAACAGCACGCCTCGGTCCGGCGCGGCAACACCGCGATGGACTACATCCGGCCCTGGTTGGCTGCTCCGGCGCTGGTGCCGGCTGGATTCCTCACGCACTGGATGTGGGGAGATCTGGGGTGGGGCACTGGTCTGGCTGCGGCCGCGATCACGGCTGCTGGTGGGGTGGTCACCTACGCCGCTCACCGTCTGACTGCTGCGCGGACCTGGTACGCACACCACATCTCCACCGCCATGACCGGCGGGGCGGGTGCGTGGTTGGCGCTGGCCACCGCGTTCGGGCCTGGCCGGCCGTTGATGGACATGCTGCTCATCGGCGGGTGGGCCGCTGCCGCTGTCGCCAACGTGCACCTGTGGGCACGCGCGCAGGGCGCACCGGAAGAGGGCGGGATGAAGAAGCGGGTGCTGCCCTCGTGGGTTCAGGTCTCCGAGAAGCTGGGCCTTCGCGGTGTGAAGATGCGCATCACCAGGCAGAGCGACACCCTGGTCAGGGGGGAGCTCGCCTTCGAGGACGGTCGGACCGTGGAGGACCTACAGCACCGCCGTAAGGAGCTGGCCAGCATGTACAAGGTCGCCCCGGGCGCGGTGCGCATCACCGAGCACCCTGATCGGGCTGACAAGGGCCAGATCACCATCATCACCCGCAACGTGATGACGGAGCTCATCCCGTGGCCGGGCCTGGACCCCGCGATGGTCGGTGCCTCGCTCGCGGATGGCCCCATCGGTCCGCTGGGCGTGTACGAGGACGGGGAGCAGTTCTACGACGACCTCGACGACCGGCACACCCTGACCGTGGGCATGTCCGGGTCCGGCAAGTCGGTGTACGGCAAGGTCAAGTTGCTCCACATCGCCGCGCGGCGAGACACGTTCGTGTGCGCCATCGACCTGTCCAAGGGCCAGCAGACTCTCGGACCGGTCGACCGGGCGATCGGCTGGACGGCATTCGACAAGAAGTCGGCCAGGGCGATGCTGACGGCGGTCAAGCGCGCGGTCACTGCCCGCGCCAATCACCTGGGGGCCAAGGGTCTGCCCGGGTGGACGAAGGACTGCGGACTCGCATTCCTGCACATCCTGATCGAGGAAGCCGCCGACCTGGTGGACTTCGACGAGCTGGTGGAGCTGGGCCGCGCGGCCCGGTCCACTGGGATCCACCTGGAGGTCAGTCTGCAACGCGCGACCTACTCCAACCTCGACACTGACGCGCGGGCGAACTTCGGCGACTCAATCTCCTTCGGTGTCAAGAGCGACGGTGACGCTTCCTTCGCCCTGCCGGACTACGTGCTGGAGGCCGGCGCCGAGCCGGAGCGGTGGATGGCCAACCAGCCGGGTTCGGCCTACGCAGCGGTGCGCGAGGCCCCCGTCGACCGTCACCCGATGCCGATCAAGATGTTCGGCCCGCCCACCACGAAAAAATCCGACGAGAACAAGGACCTCACTCCGGCCGCTGAGTCGCTGCCGGACCAGGACGGAAAACTCGACCCCATCACCCGCGCGGCGTTCGGTGAGGTCTACGCCGAGTTCGTCGCTGCACGTGCCGGCGCTCCGGTGGCCGCGACGACCGCTTCTGCTCCGCAGACCGAGGACGACGTCGAGGACCAGGACGACGACATCGAGGACCAGGAACACGACGATGACGTCGAGGACCAAGAACACGACGATGTGGAGCCGATCGTGTACACCACACCCGACGATGACCCCGAGATCACCGCTGACATCGACACCCCGATCCCTGAACTGGAAGAGGACTTCGCCCTGCCGACACGGACGAAAGGCAGCCGCGCCAGTGCGGAACAGGCGCGCGCGGCCGTGGACAGCCTCCTGGAGGAGTGGGGGGCCGGTCATGAGTTCGGCGCTTTTGACCTGAAAACGGAGCTGCGCGAGATGGGTGTGGAGCGCAGCCGCAGCTGGCTCTACAGCCAACTCCGCCGCCTCGAGGAATCCGGCCGGCTCCACCACGAAGACTCCGGCGCCTGGACGGTCCTGGAGACCCGCGAACTGACCTCTGCCTAAAAGCATCCGGCCCCGCCGAAGAAGACCGCTTCGGCGGGGCCTTCCCTCCCCGAACGCAACGAACGAAGAGGAACCCACATCATGCCCAAGCAGTGCTGCAAAACAAGCGTCGGTGTCCTGATCCTGTCCGAGGATCGCCGCGAGCTGCTGATGATCGAACGCGGAACCGCCCCGGCCGGCATCGCCCCGGTCGCTGGCCACGCCCTCGATGAGCACGACTCCTACGAGTCCGCAGCCCGCGAAGAGGTCGCCGAGGAGATCGGGTTGCTCGTGACCGGGCTGACCCGCCTGCCCGGTGGGGGATATCACCCCGGCCGGTGCCGTCGCGAGAACAGCACCGGCCACGTCTGGGAGCTGTTCGAGGCCACGGTGGCCGGCAACCTCGACCCCTCCGAGCGCGAGGTGCGCACCGTCGAGTGGTGGGACCTGTCCGAGATCCAGCCGCTTGCGGATCGCACCGCCGACTACGCGGCCGGCCGTATCACCACCGGAGAGGTCGCCGAGGACCCGGGGTTGGAGCCGGTCTGGTGCCACCACCTGACGGAGCTGGGTCACATCGAGTTGCTGGCTGAGGACCTGGACCGAATTGAGGCCCTGGCGGCCACTCCGCCGGCCCAGCACTGAGCAACTCGCCGAACACGCCCTGGAACGACGAAGGCCCGCCCCACCCGGGGCGGGCCTTCCTTGCTTTCCAGACCCGTTCCAGACCGGTGTCCAGACTGGTGTCCAACCCCAGTCCAGACCGGTGTCCAGACTGGTGTCCAACCCGGGTTGGACACCATCTGACCTGTAACACCACGCCGGGGCGTCCAACGGGCGTCCAACCAACGAAACGAGATGACATGCACAAGCTGCTTCCCCCGCCGATCGCCGGACGTGAGAGGTGGATGGCCGGTCCGTATGTGGTCGACGCCGGGGTCGGTGATCGTAGATACCTGCGCACTGCCGAGTCATGGGATGACTCAGCGCCCCACCTTGACGCCGTATAGGTGGGGCGTCTTCACCTGGATCACTCATAGTGCCTAGGTGTGTGGACCTCGTTTGAGGAATGCACGGGCGTGTGGGTGTGTGGGTGTTGTGTTCGTGCTCCTGGAGGAGAGCGGACCTTGGGGTCTCGCTGATGCGGATTTTCCGCATACGGGGGGTGCGTGGTGGGGGTCCATCCCGTCATCCGTCGGCGCCCGAAGGGCCCATCCAGGTGGTGTCGGGGTGACACCGAGCGAAGCGAGGCTTGCGCCCTGGAGGGTGTCGGGTGGACCGGGTGGAGGGGCCTGCCGACGAAGGAGGCCGGCCCCGGAAGCCGCAGCCGCCCGGCGCCCGGAAGGGTGTGTCTCCCCGGCTCCGCCTGGATAGGTCTTGACCGCCGATGGATGACGGGATGGGGCCACACCACCCCGGACCTCAGCCCCAGCAGACCCGCACGTGTCCGTTGTCCCCTCCCCATCCTGGATTCCTGAGGCTCCCCCCGAAGGGGTGCTTTTAACGCCCAGGCCTTCCGGCCTGGGCGTTTTTCACGGTCTGGGGTGTGACTGGAGAGCACGGGGTGTGGATGTGTGCCCGTGGGCGGTTGGAGTGGGGCAGGATGGCCCCAGGCATGACGAAGGGCCGGAGTGGAAGTCCGGCCCGAAGTCATCAGTTTCAGATTTTGTTTCTTGCTACTGCCGGATGCGGGGTTGCCGCCCCATATGCATCTGGCCTGACCCGACCGGCGTGACCGGTCTAGATCGAGTTGTGATGCCTAGCGTACCCGTTTCGCCCGACAGGGCGAAGCCCTTCTCCCCCAGGTCGCACTCTGCCGCACGTGCAGTGCAGTCTGAACCCCCAACTCACGAGCGCCTTGGAACACAGGGCAACAGAGTTTCCCCCCCCCCTCCGTCCGCCACAGTGGCGGGGGGTCTGGACCCGGACGAACTCGCACGTCAGATGCGAGATGACCGGGTCCAGGAGCGTCGATCGGATCGCTTCGCGAACCGGCGGCTGCTCTGGAAGATCAGCAGGGAGAAGTCTGTCCAGTGCTGCGGGCGCGGGGCCGTCGACTCCGGGGCCGGGGTCACCATTCGCAGCAAAGGGGATCGGGCCTACGTGTCCGGGGTCACCCGGTGCTCGAAGATCTGGCTCGACCCGGTGTGCAGCGCCAAGATCCGGGCCAACCGGTCTGAGGAGATCTCGGCCGCGCTCGTGCGCCACATCCAGGCGGGCGGGACCGCGTACATGGTTACGCTCACCCTCCAGCACCACAAGCGCCACGCCCTGGCGGACCTCATGGACAGCCTGCGCGACGCCTGGAAGGCGCTCCTGAGCGGTTCTCAGTGGGCCGGTGACCCCAAGAGGGGGCGAGCGGGCGAGCGGGCGCGTATGGGTGTCCTGGGGTTCGTCCGAAGCATGGAGGCGACGTACGGCGACACGCACGGCTGGCACCCGCACCTTCACGTGATCCTGTTCCTGGGAGCCCGGCAGACGCCGCGCCCCTCGATCCCTCGGAAGAAGGACCGGCCCGAAGGCTGGGTCAAGCCCACCTGGGACCCCAAGCCGGTGGAGTACTTCCCGGTGCCGGACCCGTCCTGGGACCGGGATGGCATGTCGCCGGAGGTCGCACAGACGGCCGCCGACTTCGAGCGCATGCAGCAGCGGTGGGACCGGTCGTGGGAGCGGTGGACGGAGAAGGCCGGCTTCCGCGCCGGAATCAAGCACGGGGTGAAGTGGGACCGGATCGCGTCAGTGTCGGACGCCGAAGCCCTTGGCGAGTACGTCGCCAAGGTGCAGGACGGCAAGGAGCACGACGGCGGCCGGTGGCACGTTGGGCAGGAAGTCGCCCGCGGTGACCTCAAGTCCGGCCGCCAGCTCGGGCACGGTGACGGCCGTCGCCCGAACGAAACTCCCTTCGAGATGTTGAGCCGCTACCGGAAACTCCAGTCCATGACCGCTGACGAGATGGAGGGTCTGGCCAAGATCGGGGTGGACGTGGGCCAAGAACTCAAGTGGATCCGCGCGATCTGGCACGAGTGGGAGCGAGACACGAAGGACCGCCGCGCGATGGAGTGGAGCCGCTACCTGCGGTCCGCCCTGGGGCTGAATGAGGACGAGCCCACCGACACCGAGATCGTGGCCGAAGACGAGCACGGCGAGGACCGCGCGCACCTGTCCGCGTCTGCGTGGGCTCGGGTCTGCCGACTCGGGATGGACTTTAAGGTCGTCCGGGCGGTGGAGACCGGCGGTGTCGCCGAACTCGTCGTGCTCCTGGCGGAGATCGGTCTCACGGCCGACTCAACGGCGGACTGGATCGACCAAGAGCGCAAGCTGTTGCCGAACCGAGGTCGACCGGGCGGCCCGGCCTGACAATGACGAAGGCCCGGCCGCAACAGCGGCCGGGCCTGGTTGGGTTGGATGGGATCAGTCGGGGATTGGGAAGCGGTAGTCGAAGGCCGCCATGTCGCCCCGGATGACGAAGCGCGTGACGTCCATGGGGCCGTCCTCGCAGTGGTAGGTCCGGATGACCTCGAAGACAGGGGTTCCGGCAGGAATCTGGAGCCGTGCCGCTTCCGGTCCGGTGGGCATGCGGGTGGTGATCTCCTCCTGGATGTCGATCACGGGGCTGATGGCGTTGATCCGCGCGATGTGCCCACCGGGGCCTTCACCGGCCACGACTGCGGGGGACCGCTCCCCCGTCCCGAGTGAGAAGTACGAGTCCGCCGACTGATTGATCACACCGTCCAGCTTGGTGATGCGACGGCGTGCGTAAACCAGGTCGCCCTCTTCGACATCTGGAAGACGGTCCGAGACGAATCGAGGGGCCGGAACCTGCTCGGTCGAGGACTCCTGACCCACGGCCTTGCCCTGTTTCTCACCCTCAGCTTTCAGCAGGGGCTGCGGGTTCTTCCCGCCCCAGACAGAGCGGCTGTAGCGCTCAAGGCCGTGACGGCGCACGGTGAGGGCCTCGCGGACGAATGAGCCGCTGCCCTTCCTGCTGATGATCGCGCCTTCCTGTCGCAGGAGCTCTACCGCGCGGCGGGCCACCATCTCGCTCACGCCGTGCTCGGTTGCAAGGGCCGCGAGAGTTGGGAGCTTTTCGCCGGGGGCGAGATCCCCTCGGTTGATCTGGCTTCGCAGGTCATCGGCAATGCGGACCTGCATCGGTCGTGCGTCAGTCGTGTTCTCGTCCATGCCATCAGCCTACCCAAAGTTCGCGACTTCGTATACGAGACTCTTGCTATGCGGGTCGGTCTGTGTTTACATGCTCGTAGCCGAAGATACGAACTTCGGAACCCGGTGACGGACTCCGGTGAGCAGGGGTGATCTCTGCCCAGCCGCGTGGAAGCCCGGTGGACTCGAGCTTTGAAAACTTCACAGCTTTGCCGCAGACCAGCCCCCTCATCACGGGGTCAACCGAGATGGATCACCGCAGCACGCTGCGGCCCGTCCCGATGGTCTGCACACCTGTCCACACGAAAACGGCCCCAGCGGTCTGCACCCGCTGAGGCCCGAACCGACAGAGGAGACCTGCCGGTGAAAACCATCATGCCGCTACCCGTGCGGCCCCAAACTCCCGCTGACCTGGACGTGACCGCGATCGCACACGTCATCGACAACACCACGGACCCGGACCTGTTCGCCCCGGAGCTGACCGGCGAGACCGACATCGAGCGTCTGGCTCGCGAGATCGCGGCCGCTGACATCCTCGACGACCTCCTGAACGAAGGTGCGGGGTGGGACTGGTGACCCCCGACATGCTTCCCGCCGTGGTCGCGACCGCCGTGGTGGTGCTGCTCCTGGTCCTTGGAACGCTCCGTGTCGCCACTGGATACCGCAAGGTGCGCTCGAAGTTGCGCCGCCTGTCCCAGACCCGCCTGGTCTTCGCCCGGGTCACCTCCCGCCGAAGGAGCCGCCGCCGTGGTTGAGCTGATCTCGCTGTTCGCCCTGTTCCTCACGGTCGCCGTGGTCTACCTGATCGTCGGTAACCCCCTGATCGACCGCTCCGCTGACCTCGACACCTTGCGCTGCCTGACTGGAAAGGACCACCGGTGAACCTCCGCAAGACGACCAAGAAGACCACCGGCACCAACGTGGTGACCGATCTCCAGCACCGCACCCGACAGGCGCAGGCGCTCGCCTCAGTGCCGAATCAGGGACTCCTGGCAGACCCCCGCCTCAACCCCGACACCCGGTCCGACGCCGACCGCCTCCAGGCCGAACGGCTTGCGACTGGCCTGGAGATGGAACACCGCCGCGAACTCCGGCGCGTTCGGGAGACCGACCGCCGCGAGGAGGAACGTATCCGGGCGGCCGCCGCCGTGGACGCGGCCCGCGCTGCGACCGACCCGGCCTACACCGTGCTCGACATGGTCCGTTCCCGTACCCGGTTCTCCCGGCTGTGCCTGGGGGCCTCGATCGTGCTGTCGATCGGGTCCGCGATGAGTCTGGAGGCGGCGCTGGCTACTCACTACCCGGCCGCTGCGGCCGGGGTGGGCTACATCGCTGAGATCACCCTGACGGGCATGTCCACCGTGGCGATCCTGTGGGCGGGCAAGTTGGCCCGTGCTGGACGGCTCCCGGACACGGGGCTGGTCCGCAACCTGCTGGTGGGCCTGATGATCGTTCCGCTGCTGATCTCCATGGTCGGGGCCACGCTCGGCTCCGGTCCGGTGGGCGCGATCACCTCCGCCGGTAGCGCCGCGTTCGCGGTGATGGCGTACCTGGTGGCCGTCACCTCCTCCGCCGCCATCACTCAGTTGGTGGGAGACATCGACCGCACCACCACGGTGACCGAGGTGCCGGCCGACGACGACAACGAGGACCACGAGCCGTTGCCGCGCCGGGCCGATCGTGATCGAGATGCCCTGGAGGTCGTGGGGGAGGAGATCGCCCAGGAAGCCGCAGATTTCCTCCGAGACCACGGGGGGGACGAGCGGGGGGACGATGCGTCATCCCCCGGGGGGGACGACGGTTCCACCGGCGACCCCTCCACGGAAACCCCGCCCGCTCTGGAGGACGCCGCTCGGCGCCGCTCCCAGACCGCTCGCCAGCGGGTGGAGGACTACTACGAGAACCATCCCGACGCCCCGGTGAAGGCGGCTGCGCGGGAGCTGGGCGTGGACCCCAAAACCGTCAGGAAGTACCGCCCGGGTGGTGCCTCGAATGGATGACCTTCACCCCGTACCCGAGGACGAGCGGTGCCGGGAACCGCGCCGACACCGCACCCCAGAAACCCAACGCTGCCCGCTGTGTGCCGACCAAATGCCCCTGCCTGGATTTGAGGAGATCGCATCATGACCTGCCCCCAACCCTCCATGACCGTCCGCGTTCGTCTCTCTGACCTGTTCCGGCGCATCGCGCACGGCACCCAGCACATGCGTGCGCTGGACATGGCGATCCGACTGGTTCTGTTGGTGTCCTGCCTGGTGGTGGCGACCTGGATGATCTCTCGCGGCGAGCTGGTCTGGCCGCTGGTGGTCGGTGCGGCTGGGGCGCTGAGTCTGGCCACCGACGCCGTGGAGCTGTACGCCGTGGGCGCGGTCTGCGACCGCCTGGCGGAACTGGAGGAGCGGTGACCCGCCGTACCGACTGGCGCACCCGCCTGCGGGCGGGTGCCGCCCTCCTGGACCACCTGCTCTGCCACGCCGACTCGGTGATCTCAGCGGCGCTGGACATCCGTCCGCTGCGCCACACGTTCGCGGATGCGGCCGCGTGGCTGGGCCGGACCTGGAGGGCGTACCTGCACCGCGCTCATGTCCGCAAGTACGGCCCCGGCCGGGGCCTGATCGCTGTCGTCCTCAACCACCCCAAGACCGAGAAGGAGACCACGCATGGCTGAGACCGAGCGCGGCGAGCTGAAACGCATCATGGCGGATCTGGAGTCCATCGAGTTCGAGACCGGATCCGACATCCGCCGCTACGTCGAGACCACCCGCAAGCTGTCCAGGGCGCTGTCGATGGAGCTGCACTTTTCCGCGCAGGAGCTG
>DXDP01000483.1 GCA_019115445.1 Candidatus Nocardiopsis merdipullorum | reverse complement strand
GTCTGTGCCGGCACCGTGCGCGCCTCAGTGTCCGCGTGTGCCCGAACAGCCTGGCCCCAGAGAGACGAACTGGCCGAACACGGGGTGAACCGGCCCTTGAACAACCACCCGACGGCGATTCGACTCCCCGGTGGCGGTCGGCTTCTTCGACCGTGACGAGGAATGGGTCACCCGTATCCGATTCTTCACCGATGTGCCTGAACTCGCCGTCGCCACGATCGAAGCACACATCCCTTCGGCCTCACGGGCCTCACAGTCGTCCGATGCCCCACCACAACGGGCTCTGGGAACATTCGGCCCAGGTCATGGGACAGCTTTCCTCGAGGGGTCGAGGGGCCACCGAGCTCAACGTGTGATGACAAGGTCCATCTTCCCCGTGTCACCGATGGTTCGGACACGGACGGACCGTAGGTCCGGCACTCGAAGCAGACCCTCGGCCGCGGGGCCGACGTGGTCGCCGACGACCACCGGTGTCGCTCCGCAGGCCCTGGCCGCGAGCAGGCCCACCTCGGCGTCCTCGAACACGATGCCGGCAACAGGATCGACCCCAAGGCGTTCCGCTGCCTTGCGGTAACCCTCAGGATCGGGTTTGCCCACGGTGACGTCGTCGGCCGAGACCAGAACACGGGGTGGGGGAAGGCCGACGCTCTCCATCCGGCGAAGGGCCAGTTCCGTTCCCGCGGAGGTGACCACCGCCCACCGGTCGGGGTCCAAGGAGGCGAGCAGGTCGGCCGCCCCAGGGATCTCGGTGATCCCTTCGACGTCGTCGACCTCTTCCGACTGGAGCCGCTCGGTCTCCGCGTCGACGTCCATGCCTTCGACGGCGAACGCGGCCACGGTGTCGCGGGCGGGCCGGCCGTGGGCAACGGCAAGGATCGGCTCGACGTCGATCCGGTGGCGTTCGGCGAATCTGCGCCAGGTCCGTTCGACGACCTTGGTGGAATCGACCAGCGTTCCGTCCATGTCGAACAGGAACGCCTCGGCCGACAACGTCGTATCACTCATGCGCGGATCCACTCCTCGACCTCCACGATCCTTCTGCCCGCTTTCGGGCCCAGGTGATGTCGGCTCACGGCCACCCCAGGTCCGTCGCGGTAGTCGTTCTCCAGTACGGGGAAACGCGGGGGGACCGCTCGCTGCACCGGTTCGTCCAGCATCGCATCGATGTTGTTGTCACCACGGTCGAGCGGGACCGTGGTGTCTTCGGTGGACCCGACTCTTCCCCATCTCCGGATTCTTCGACACCGGTGACCCCCACCACCACTGCGTAGTGTGGCCACATGTTCCACGACGATCTCGGCACAGGTTTCACCGCTCACGCGCCGGCACGCCGAGTGGTGTCGCTGGTCCCTTCCATCACCGAGAGTTTGGCGAGTGTGCGCGCCGAAGCACTCGCCGGGGTCACCGACTGGTGCACTCACCCCGCCGACCTGGAGTGCGCCAGGGTTCGGGGGACCAAGAACCCCAACACCAAGAAGATCGTCCTCCTGGAGCCCGACCTC
Organism: Candidatus Nocardiopsis merdipullorum; assembly: GCA_019115445.1. Taxonomy (GTDB): domain Bacteria; phylum Actinomycetota; class Actinomycetes; order Streptosporangiales; family Streptosporangiaceae; genus Nocardiopsis; species Nocardiopsis merdipullorum. Next base: position 6,286 of record DXDP01000483.1, on the reverse strand, counting down.
GTCATCGCCAACAAGGAGGAGAACCGCGAACTCGACGTCGACCGGTTACGTGCCCGGGGCGTTCCCGTCTGGGTCACCGACATCCGAACCGTCCCGGACGCGATCCACTCCCTCGAGCGCCTTTTCGACCACGCCTTGCAGTGGCCACGGCCGGACTGGCTCCGCAAGGCACGAGAACTGTGGTGCGCCGAGCCGCTCGAGCCCGTGACCCGCCGTGTGGTGGTACCGATCTGGCGAGACCCGTGGATGGTGGTGGGCGCCGACACCTTCACCGGTGACCTGCTGCGCCGACTCGGCTGGGAGAACCTGTGGGAGTCGACCTCGTACAACCCGGAGCAGAAACGTTATCCCCACAGCACCGTGGAGGCGATCGATTCCGCCGGTGCCGACGTGGTCCTGCTGCCCGACGAACCGTATGTCTTCACCGACCAGGACGGCCCCTCGTCCTTTGCGCGTACTCCGACCGAACTGATCAGTGGCCGGTTGTTGACGTGGTACGGTCCCTCACTCGTTCCCGCACGGTTCAGCCTGGAAAGGTAGGGCACGTCGATGAACGGTGCCCATGACGATCGGATATGTCCGCGACGGCTCCCTGCTGTTCGGGATCAGTACACCGGTTGGACAAGACGGTCGGCAAGAACACGTAGTTCTTCGGCCGTGCTCGAGGCCGGATCCCACACTGCTTCGTAGAAGACCTCGACCACCTGCCCTTCCTCGTCCAGGACGAGCCGGTGACAGGTGTCGGGTTCGGTCAGTCTCGACTCCGGCAGCATCGCCGACCCCAGGCCGAGGTTGGCCCACTCCTCAAGGACCCGGTAACTGGATGCCTGACCCGGGTAGGCGTTGACGGGCAAGGAGTGTTCCTTGAGCAGATCGTGCGTGAAGGTGGTGAGCCCACACGTGTCAGGCAGCAGGATGAGTTGTCTGTCTGCCAGTTCAAGCAGTTTGACCGGTTCCGGTATCTCGGAGGCGGACTCGACGAGAACAAGGGGTTCGGAATCCACGACCCGGTGCTCGTACCCGGGCATGGGTGCCACGGAAGGGGCCACGATCATGTCCAGCTCTTCGGAGATCAGGCCCTCGCGCAGCTCGGCCAGGTTCGCTTCACGCAACACGAGCTGTTTGGACATCAGTGGGGCGGGCAGGTTGCACACCGCGTTGTAGATACGTGCGACGAGTTCGGAGTCGATCAGCGGAGACACCCCCACGCGGATGCTCTCGTCGGCGTATGTGTTCCACCGCTTTGCTTCGGAAAGCACACCGTCCAGGGCGGACACGGCCCTTTCGATCAGTGGGAGCATCCGCACACCGAACGGGGTGGGGGTGACCCCACGCGGGGAGCGGGTGAACAAGCGCTCCCCCAGGTGCTCCTCCAGTTTGGCGATCCCGTTCGACAGTGCGGGTTGGGTGATCCCGTACGCGCGGGCCGCGGCACTGAACGAGCCGGTGTCACCGACCGCTCGCGCGTACCTCAGAAATTCCGGACTCAGCCGCTCAGCCATATACACAGTTTATCGCCGGATTCACAAAACTCCTCTACTCCCCTGCTCTGACCAGGCGTAGAGTCGACCGCCGTGACCAGAGGTGTTTTCGCCCTCAAACCTTGAACAAACAAAGGAGCACGGTGTCGGAGCCGCCACGAGTCGATCGAACGCACGATGCACCACCCCCTGCTGCGGCAGCCTGGACGACTTCGGTCCAGCGGCGCACCATGGTTGTGCTCACCATCATGCAGATCGTCGGCACCGTCGGCGTCGGTATCGCACCCTCCATCGGTGTGTTGTTGGCCGGGGAAGTCACCGACAACGAAGCATGGGCCGGTCTGGCACGCACATCCAGCACCCTCGGCGCGGCACTGTTGGGTCTACCCCTGGGCAACCTTGCTGCCCGGTTCGGTCGACGCACGGCGCTGACCAGCGGCTGGTGGATCGCCGCTGCGGGCAGTGCCCTTCTTGTCCTTGCAGCACAGGCCAGTATGGTCGTCCCGCTCTTCGCGGGTCTGCTGCTGATCGGTGCCGGTTCCGCTGTCAGTCTTCAGTCCCGGTTCGCCGCCACCGACCTCGCCGAGCAGCACCACAAGGGCCGTTCCCTGGCCCTGATCGTGTGGGTCGGGACCATCGGGTCGGTCCTTGGGCCGAACCTGGGTGTGCCCGGTCAGGCCATCGGCGACCGTACGGGGCTCAACGTCTACGCCGGTGCCTTCCTCATCGCCGCCGTCTGTCTTGCTCTGGCCGGACTGATCGTGTTCCTGTGGCTGCGTCCGGATCCGTTGCTGCTTCTGCAGCGCACAGCGCCAGAACCTGCGTCCTCGGAGCAGCACGAGCAGAGCCGGGTCCGTCTCGTTCTTGCCGAACTGCGTGTGAACTCCGCCGCCCGGTTCGCTCTCCTGGCGATCCTCACCGCGCAGATCGTGATGGTCGCCATCATGACGATGACGCCTGTTCACCTTGCCAACCACGGCGACTCGATCACCATCGTCGGTGTCACGATCAGTTTGCACATCGCCGGGATGTACGCGCTGTCGCCGCTGGTAGGTGTCACCGCCGACCGCTACGGTCACCGACTCGCGATCGGGTTGGGGATCATCGTCTTCCTCGCCTCTCTCGTCATAGGTGCGGTCAAGCCCTATGACACCGGATGGATCGTCGTCTCGTTGATCCTTCTCGGCGTGGGGTGGTCGTTCGTGAACGTCGCAGGCTCGGCGCTGTTCAGTACCGTCATCTCCGACGAGACGCGTGCCTCCTCCCAGGGAAGTGTCGACGCATTGTCGAACCTGTGTGGTGCCACGGCCGCCTTTGCCGCCGGTCCGCTCCTGGCCCTCAGCAGCTTCTCGACCCTGTCGGTTCTGGCGATCCTCGTCCTGATGCCGCTGACCGTGTTGAACGTGAGCCGTGACCGCACCGGAAGGACCTGAAGGCGAGCACCGAAACCTTGGGACACCACCGCAAGATCTCCGTGGCTCCGTGGGGCCTGCCACGTTGAGCGGGCCTTCGGGTTCGGTGGGGCAGACCTGTTACCGGTCCTGCAGGACTCGAACAGCCGATTGTTGACGTGGTACGGGGCCCCTCACCCGTTCTCGTACGGGCCGGCCCGGGCAGGGGACGCCCTTCGGGGGTCTTGTCCCCTTCGCCCCTCGAAGGGTCTCTCTTCGAGCACCTCTGCCAGGGACGGGGCGACAAGAGTGACGGATCGGTCCTCAATCGCGGACCAGGCGGTGCAGGGTCTCCTGTGCGCCAGGCACAACCCACCCCCTCGCAACCTTGCGTAATCACATGGTAACTTCCTGCTGTATTGGTGTGTCGTCGAACCTCGATCACCCCTCGGACGATGAGCATGACCAGGGATGCCGACGCCGTCGACCGTCTTCGGTCGCCGAAGTCGGCACGCACGGATCGCGGTACCCCCTCGATGAGGGGGCATCAGACGTCATCGGCCGGTGGTCGGCCGTTGGTCGGCATCTGGGTTGCTGTTCAACCCCGTCGAGAAGAGTTGCTTCCTGCCGGTCCCCCGGCCGGCTTCCCCCTACGACTCGGAGGCAACTCGCATGCCAACGACACACCTACGACACGGGCGAACGTGGCGCGCCCAGCGGACAAGCCGCTCCTTTCGTGCCGCATGGGCGACCTCGGCGGCCGTCGCCGTCACCGTCTCCCTGAGCATGGTGCCCACCCCGGCCGCGGCGTCGCCGGAAGACTGGAATGACACCGCTTACCGCGGCAAGGTCGAAGTCGTACGCACCTCGACCGGTCCCGCCGACGATTCGGTGCTGATCGGCCAGGTGTTCGTCGACGCGAACCAGAACGGCACCAGGGACGGCGACGAGGACGGTCTGGCCGGCGTCATGGTCACCAACGGCCGCGAGGTGGTGCGCACCGACGACGAGGGTGGTTACCGGCTGCCCGCCTTCGACAACATGACGGTGTCGATCACGCAGCCGTCGGGATATCAGGTGCCGGTGGATGAGCACAACATCCCGCAGTTCCACTACAACCACCTGCCCGAGGGCTCCCCGGAGTTGCGCTACGGCGGTATCGAGCCGACCGGGCCGCTGCCGTCCGAGGTCAACTTCCCGGTCGCCGAGAGCGAGACGACCGCCGCCGACGAACAGAGTTGCGTCATGGCCGGAGACCTGCAGACCTACGACGAGCAAGAGATCGAGTACGCGCGCGCCGGTGCCATCAAGGACCTGTCCGACCGTGACGACTATGCGGGCTGCGGCACGTTGTTCCTCGGTGACATCGTCGGTGACGACCTGTCGCTCTACCCCCACGTCAAGGAGCTGGTCGGTCGGACCAACGGCCCGGCCCGCTTCCTGCCGGGCAACCACGACCTCGACTTCGACGCCCCGGACGCCGAGCATTCCTTCGACACCTTCCGTGCCCAGCTGGCGCCGGAGTACTACTCCTACGACGTCGGTGACGTACACGTCATCGCGCTGAACACCGTCGACTACCCGTGCACCGCGGGTGACGACAGCCCCGAAGGCATCGAGGAGCACTGCGCCGACCCGGAGGGTTCCCCGGCCTACAACGGCCGCCTCGACGACGATCAGCTCACCTGGCTCGAGCACGACCTGGACAACGTCGACCGCGACAAGCTCGTCGTCGTCGCGGGCCACATCGGACTGCTCAACTACGCCGACGAAAGCTCGTCGCAGCACCAGGTCGATCAGGTCGCCCGGGTGCACGAGTTGTTGCAAGGCCGCAAGGTCGTGGCGCTGTCCGGCCACAGCCACAGCATCGAGAACCTCAAGGCGGGCGACGACGTCGAGGGGTGGCGTGAACTCTTCGGTGTCGAGGGGTTGCCGTTTCCGCACATCACCGCGGGCGCGATCTCGGGTGACTGGTACTCCGGTGCGGTCGGCGACAAGGGCTATCCGACGGCGATCGGTCGTGATGGTGGTCGCCCGGGTGTGGTGACACTGGACATCGAGGGCAACGAGTTCCAGGAGCGCTTCACCGTCACCGGCGAGCCCGACGACGTGCAGACACAGCTGGGCATCAACAGTCCGTCCTACCGCGAGTGGTTCGAGGAGTGGAGCGACACCCCCGCAGGTGAGGCCCCTGAACTGGATGATCCTTTGGTGGTCGACCGTGCCGACCTGTCCGGGGGCAGCTGGTTGACGGCCAACTTCTTCTTCGGTTCCACGGGATCGACGGTCGAGGTCGGCATCGACGGTGGGCCGGTCGAGGAGGCCACGCGTACTCAACAGATGGAGGGTGAGGCTCCCGATGTCGGTGCCGAGTACTCCGATCCGTACGCGGTTTCGCAGCAACTGGTCCACGGTGGCAGCCTCGCCGATCGGACGATGCACCTGTGGCGGTTCGACCTGCCCGATGACCTCGATACCGGTCAGCACACCGCCGAGGTGACCGCGACCGATTCCTACGGTCGCGAGTTCACCGACGTCCTCGAGTTCGAGGTCGTGGATCGACGTTGAGCGGATTCCGCCGCTCGGAGGGCCGCCGGCTGTGGCGGCCCTCCGCCCGTCGAAACCTCCCGTGATCGGGCCGCCGTGGCCGTGCACGCCCCCGTCACTCACCCGGAGTGGAACAGCCCTGGGTACGAAACGGTGCCCCCGGATCCGGGGGCTCGCACACGGCCACACCGATTGACCGGCGCGGATGACGGGTAGTGACTGTTCCATGCTCCTAGTGAGACCACCGGGTGTTTATCGAGCGCAAGAGGACACCTCGTTGCTCCGTGAGGTGCTACGCCGGCGCGGCCAGGTCGCGGGCCGTTCGGTCCTCGACGTCGGATCGGGGACCGGGGCGTTGGGTATCGAAGCCTGCCGTGCGGGCGCGGCCGAACTCACCGCGATCGACCTGTCACGACGTTCGGTGATCGCGAGCTGGCTCAACAGCCGATTGCACGGTTTTCCCGCCACGGTCCGACGCGGTGATTTGTTCGCCCCCGTGGCTCCACGCCGTTTCGACCTCGTACTTGCCAACCCGCCCTACATGCCCGCCACCGATCTGTTGCCACCTCGCCATCGGATGGCCAGGTGCTGGGATGCAGGACCCGATGGGCGGTTCCTGCTGGACCGGATCTGCGTGGGGGCGCCTTCGGTGCTCGACGCAGACGGCACACTACTGCTCGTGCAGTCCGGGCTCGCCGACGAGCAAGCCACGCTGGACCAGTTCACGAAGGTCGGGCTGGTTCCTGAGGTCCTTGTCAGAGCCCATGTCCCGTTCGGGCCGGTGTTGCGAGCGCGTGCCCCGCAATTGCGCGCCCGTGGGTTGCTCGGCCCCGATCAGACGGAGGAGGAACTCGTGGTCATCGAGGC
>DXDP01000482.1 GCA_019115445.1 Candidatus Nocardiopsis merdipullorum | reverse complement strand
CGCACCCGGTGTAGTCGAGGTAATAACGCTGGTCCTCGTCGGAGACTCGGTAGTAGCTCAGGTTGTCGATGCCACGCAGGGACAGGGTGGGACCCATGTGGTCGCCCTCGGCGGTGTGGTTGTAGACCACGTCGAGAAGCACCTCGATGCCCGCCTCGTGCAGGGACTTGACCATCGCCTTGAACTCCTGGACCTGTTGGCCGCGAGAGCCTCTTGCCGCGTACCCACTGTGTGGAGCAAGGAAGGAAAGGGTGTTGTACCCCCAGTAGTTGGTGAGCCCACGGGCCACCAGGGCGTGCTCGGGAACGAAGTGGTGGACCGGCATGAGTTCCACCGCCGTCACCCCGAGCGAGATGAGATAGTCGATCACCGCCGGGTGGGCCAACCCGGAGTAGGTGCCCCTTTGGTGTTCCGGGATGGCCGGATGGCGCATGGTCAGACCACGTACGTGCGCTTCGTAGATCACCGTCCGGTGATACGGGGTGCGCGGTCGTGATTCGTTGCCCCAGTCGAAGAACGGGCTCACCACCACGCACTTGGGCACATACGGTGCGCTGTCGGTGGTGTTCTTGCGTCCCGGATCGGCGAAGTGGTAACTGAACAGCGACTCGTGCCAGGTGAGGTTGCCGTCGAGTGCCTTGGCGTAGGGGTCGGTGAGCAGTTTGTTCGGGTTGCAGCGCAGTCCACGTTCGGGCGCGTAGGGACCGTGGACCCGGTACCCGTACTGTTGTCCCGGACCGACACCGGGAAGGTAACCGTGCCAGACAAAACCATCGTATTCGGTCAGTGGTATGCGTGTCTCTTCTCCGTTGTCGTCGAACAGACACAGTTCCACCTGTTCGGCCGCCTCGGAAAAGAGGGAAAAATTGGTGCCGGATCCGTCGTAGGTAGCACCCAGCGGATAAGAACTACCAGGCCAAACTTCCACCATAGGCGTCGTCAGTCTCTTGGGGTCGGGGCCCTTGCGGGCGATGTATGCGTGACGCCTTCTTCCCTACCGCTTCGGTCACGAAAATATGCCGAACCGGGCCGATGATCGTCCATGTGCCGAGGAGTGGGTGACTCTTGATTTATGAATTATCCAGACAAATGGTTCCATCACGGTTAGTGGATTCCGAGGATTCCGGTTATGCGGGCCCCGGCCCGGGGGACACACAGATTTCCTCCCCCGAGCCCACACAACTCAGTGACGCGGACGCGCCCGATCCAAGATCACCTCGGTGTCCACACCCCTGGGCAGAGTGCCGAACACACGTCCGGAGCCACCCCCCAGACGCGAGACCGTGAACGCCTCGGCGACCGGTGTCGGAGCAAAACGCAACAGCACCGACGCCTGCAGCGTCAACGCCATCTCCTCCACCACGGTGCGGGCACGGTACTGAAGATCCTCCAGATCACTCAGCGAACGCTCCAGATGCTTGACGGCGGTGTCGTAGTGGTCATCCACCCCCACGGCGGCGTTCAGCTCACCGAGGAAGGCCTCCACCGACTCCGGGCTGCGCCCCATCGCCCGCAACACGTCCAGGGCGGCCACGTTGCCCGAACCCTCCCAGATGGAGTTCAACGGTGAATCCCGGAACAGCCGGGGCATGCCCGACTCCTCCACGTAACCGTTGCCACCCAGGCACTCCAGGGCCTCCGCCGCGTGCGCGGGCTGCCGCTTGGTGACCCAGAACTTGCCCACGGCCACGCCCAGGCGCCGAAAGGCGGTCTCTGCCTCGTCCCCCGAGTTCGAGCGGTCCACCGCACCGGCCAGACGCATCATCAGCGCGGTGGCCGCCTCCGACTCCAACGCCAGATCGGCCAGCACGTTGCGCATCAGTGGCTGGTCCACGAGCTTTTCCCCGAACGCCTTGCGGTGCTCCGCGTGGTGCAGCGCGTACGTGACGGCGGCGCGCATGCCCGCCGACGAACCGATGACACAGTCCAGCCGGGTGCTGTTGACCATCTCGATGATGGTGCGCACCCCACGCCCCGGTTCACCGACCATGTACGCCACCGCGTCGTCGTACTCCAGCTCGGCGGAGGCGTTGGACCGGTTGCCGAGCTTGTCCTTCAAACGCTGGATGTGCAGGGTGTTACGGCTGCCGTCGTCCAGGACCCGCGGTACCAGGAAGCAACTGAGCCCCTCCGGTGCCTGGGCCAGGGTGAGGAAGAAATCGCTCATCGGAGCAGAGGTGAACCACTTGTGCCCGGTGATGCGATGAAAGCCTTCACCGGTGGGTACCGCACGCGTGGTGTTGGCGCGCACGTCCGAACCGCCCTGCTTCTCGGTCATCGACATCCCGGCGATGAGCCCACGTTTGGACAAGGGTGCACGCAACCCGAAGTCGTACTCCCGAGAGGTCAGCAAGGGCTCGTAACGCTTCGCGAGTTCGGGGGCGTGGCGCAACGCGGGTACCACCGCGTAGGTCATCGAGATGGGGCATCCGTGTCCGGCCTCGGGTTGGGACCACAGATAGAACTTCGCCGCCCGTGCCACGTGGGCCCCCGCCCGCTCGTCCGCCCATGGCGCGGCGTGCAGACCATGGCCCACGGCCTGTTCCATGAGCACGTGGTAGGCGGGTTGGTATTCGACCTCGTCCACGCGGTGTCCGTACCGGTCATGGGTGTGCAACACCGGTGTGTAGGTGTTGGCGGCCTCGCCCCAGGAACGCACTCGCTCCGAACCGGCGGCCTCACCGATCTCTCGCACATCGTTCTCGGCCCATGCGGCACCTTCCCGGCGCAACCCTTCGATGAGTGCGGGATCCTCGGCGGCACAGTGGTCACCGAGTGGGACGGCCTGGTTGAACACCTCGTGTGTGGCGGGCATACCGGCTCCGATCCTGGGTCGGGGTGGTGGATGGGTGATTGGGCATCCTACCCACCCGCGGTACCCAGAACCGAATCACGTTCGGTTGGATGTGGCCTTACGAAGCGGCCCCTCAGGGCCACAACAGGACGCGCCGCCACGTCGATCCCTCGCGTTCGTAACGCAGCCGGATGTGCCTGCGATCGGGGTCGGCCTGCCAGAACTCCACCTGGTGCGGCTGCACCAGGTACAGCCCCCAGTTCTCGGGGACCAGGCTCGGGTCGGCCTCCAGGCGAGCGCGACTCTCCTCGGCCTCCCGGTGGATCTCGGACAGCGCATCGAGGGGCCTGCTCTGCTTGCCGTGCAAGCCCGCCACCCGCCCCTCCAAGGACCGGTTGCGAAAGTCGGCCGCGCGCTCGGGGGGAGTGGCGAGCTCGGCCCGGCCCCGCACCCGTATCTGGCGTCCCTGTTGGCCCCAGAAGAACAACAGGGCCACGTTCGGGTTGGCCGCCAGGTCACGGCCCTTGTCCGAGGTCGTCGTGCCCGCAAACCACCAACCCTGCTCGGTGAGGTCCTTCATGATGAGGATCCGTGCGGAGGGTGCCCCTTCCGCGTCGGCGGTCGCCAGGGTCATCGCGTGTGGCTCGGACATCCCGGCCTCCACCGCCTCGGCGAACCATTCCCGGAACAGGGCCAGAGGATCTCCCGGTGCGGTTGCCGGATCGAAGGATCCCAACGGCCCGGCAAACACCGGCAACCCCCGCAACATGTCCCTCATACTTTTGCTCACAGGCCCTCCTCGTCGATCGGCTCGATCCGGACGGTTCGATTGTCGCAGTGATGGGGTGCTGTTCGAGGCCGTCCGAAGAACTCAGGTGCTGCTCGGACGGGGCGTACGAGCCAGGCGAAAACCCAGATCGTCGACGCGCAGAGCCGGGTGACTCTTACGCCGGACGGAGGCACGGCAGGCGTGCGGCAGATCGTTCCAGCCACCACCGCGAAAAACCCGGTAGGGGCCGTAGACACGGGGATCGTACAGGTCCCAGCACCACTCCCACACGTTGCCGAGGGTGTCGTACAGACCCCAGGTGTTGGCCTCCAGGAGACCGACCTCTTGCGGGCCACCTTCGGAGTTGCCACGGTGCCACGCGATCACGTCCAGATCCTCGGGCCCCACGCCCGTGCTCACGGACCGGCAGGCATGTTCCCACTCGGCCTCGGAAGGAAGACGGTAACCGTCGGCGCTTCGATCCCAGACGACGTCGAGCCCGTCGGGATCGTCCCCCACCGAATAACAGGGAACCAACCCGGCGGACTCCGAGAGCTGATTGCAAAACCGTACGGCGTCCAACCAGGAAACATCGGTGACAGGCGTACGTGGTCGGCTCGCAAGGACTTGGCCACGCACGGACGCATACAACGAGCGAGTCACCGGATGCGGTGCCAGGCAGAAGGCCAGGACCTCCACCCGCCAGTTCTTCTGTGACCCCCTGTCGTGCAGAGTGATCCCCCCGGCGGGGACATCGACCAAAGAGCTCTCGGATGTGGGCACAAAAACCTCGATCGCAAGCGAAGGTAACGACACAAACGTGCGGGTGGCCCCTTCCGAGAGGGACCACCCGCCCGTACTGCGCTGCTCAGGCCATGGCGTGGTCGGCGGCCAGAGCCGCGTCATAGCGGTCCCACACCACACGGGCCAGTTCCGGCGCGTTCCCGAGCACATCGGTGACCACCGACGCCCCCGCCTCGAGAGCCTGTGTACGCACCCGGTCGGCGAAGAAACCAGGAGCGAGCAGGTACTCGGACACCACCACCCGCCGGGCACCGCGGGCCCGCAGAGCCGTCACCGCCTCACCCAGGGTGGGGGAAGCCATCACGGCATGGGCGGACACGACCTCGCGCCATGGGCCGCGCCCGGCCAGTTCGGCGGCCATGGTGGAGATGACCGCGTTGGCCTTCGGATCACTGGAGCCCGTGGAGGCCAGCACCAGGGCGGTGCCCGGATCGGGCCGGGCACCCGACTCGGCCAGACGCCGCTCCACGGCTTCGACCAACAGGGGATGGGGACCCAGCGTGCCTGCGTAGTGGATGCGCAACCAGGGATCGCGCTCACGGACCGTCTCGAGCACCTGAGGCAGATCCACCTTGCTGTGGAAGGCGTCCGTCAACAGGGTCGGCAGCACGACGACCTCGTCCATCCCGTCCGCGGCCAAAGCGGCCAAGGCTTCGGCGGGGTCGGGCGCCACGTGATCCAAGTAGGACACTCGCACGTCCCACCCTGGCCTCAGCGCACGCACCCGCTCGAAGATCGCCGCAACCGTCGCGGCCGAACGGGGATCGTCACTGCCGTGTGCCACCGCCAACAACGGGACCGGCTGTTGCGACGCGTTCATCCGTGGATCCCGCACTCGGTCCTGCCCGTGCCCGCCCAGCGGCCACTTCGCGGGTCCTCACCCGGTGCGACCCGGTGCGTGCACGGCTCACAGCCGATCGAGGGATAGCCGTCGTACTGCAAGGGGTTGACGAGGATCTTGTTCTCGGCCATGTAGGAGTCCACGTCCTCCTGGGTCCAACGCACGAGCGGATTGACCTTGGTCATCTGCTTACGGGGATCCCACTGCACGACGGGGGTGTTGCGACGAGTGCTCGAGTCCTGACGGCGCAGGCCGGTCAGCCAGGCGGTGTAGGGCTCCAGTGCTCGTTGCAGGGGTTCCACCTTGCGCAGATGACAGCAGATGCCGGGATCACGTCCGTACAGTCGTGGCCCCAGGGCCGCGTCCTGCTCGGCCACCGTGCGACGGGGTTCCACGTTGACAAGGGTGATGTCGTACATCGACGCCACGGCGTCACGGGTACCGATGGTCTCGGCGAAGTGGTAACCGGTGTCCAGGAAAATCACGTCGATCCCGGGTACCTGCTCGGAGACCAGGTCGACCATGAGGGCGTCGGCCATGGACGAGGTCACACACAGGCCGTCGCCGAAGGTCTTCGCCGCCCAGGCGATGATCTCCTGGGCGGTGGCTCCTTCCAACTCCTGGGCGGCGCGTTCGGCACGTTCTGGGCCGCCCACGGTGGTGATGGGGTTCAAGTTGTACCTTCCGTCGGGCTGGAGGGGGCGCCCCCGAACGACGCGGAGCGCAGGCCCACGTAGGACACCCGGAACACTCGGGTGCAGGACAGGCAGGCCCATGGGTATCCCTGACCCTTGATTCCGGCACCCTCCTCGGGCACCAGGTCCTCGTCACCGCAGTAGGGGCAGTGGTGGAGCGCAGCCCTTCCGGACATGGCGCACCTCTTCCTTCGGATGATGTCGGGGCAGCGACTCGCGCTGCCCCGTTCGGCCTACTTCAGGTCGGCTTCGTCGGCGCGCTCCACCCAGCCGGCGAAGCTCTCCCCGTTCTTCTTCTGTTCCTTGAAGCGGAGCAGCACCCGTTCGATGTAGTTGGGCAGTTCCTCCGAGGTGGTCTTCAGCCCGCGGACCTTCTTGCCGAAGGAAGGGCTCAGACCCATGCTTCCTCCCAGGTGGATCTGGTAGCCCTCCACCTGCTCGCCCTTGTCGTTCATGACCAGCTGGCCCTTGAGACCGATGTCGGCGACCTGGATGCGTGCGCACGAGTTGGGGCAGCCGTTGAGGTTGATGCTCACGGGCTCGTCGAAGTCGGGCAGACGCTTTTCCAGGTCGTCGATGAGGTCGACGCCGCGTTCCTTGGTTTCGACGATCGCGAGCTTGCAGAACTCGATGCCCGTGCACGCCATGACCTGACGACGGAAAGGGCCCGGGTCGACCTCGAAACCTTCACCCTCCAACGCGGTGGTGATCGAGGCGACCTGGTCCTCGTCGATGTCGAGGACGACGAGCTTTTGGTCGACGGTCGTACGGATGCGGTCCGAACCGTGTGCCTCGACGATCTCGGCCACACGCAGAAGAGAGCTTCCCGTGACCCTGCCGACCTTGGGTGCAAAACCGACGTAGAACTTTCCGTCGCGTTGGCGGTGTACCCCCACGTGGTCGCGGCGTACGCCTTCGTCCAGCACGGGGGCGGGCCCGTCGGGCAGGGTGTGACCGAGGTATTCCTTCTCCAGGACCTCGCGGAACTTCTCCGGGCCCCATTCCTTGATGAGGTACTTCAGGCGGGCGCGGTTGCGCAGCCTGCGAAAACCGTAGTCACGAAAGACCGAGGTGACCCCCGCCCAGACATCGCTCACCTGGTCCGGACGTACGAAGGTGCCCAACCGTTCGGCGAACATCGGGTTGGTGGACAGGCCACCGCCGACGAACAGGTCGTAGCCCACCTCACCGTCCTCGTTGCGCACCCCCACGAACGCCACGTCGTTGATCTCGTGGTTGACGCAGTGGACACTGCATCCGGCGATGGAGGACTTGTACTTGCGTGGCAGGTTCGAAAAAAGTGGGCTGCCGATGTACTCGTCGTGGATCTGTTCGATCTGCTCGGTGGCGTCGATGATCTCGTCATCGGCCACACCGGCCAGAGGGCAACCGAGAATGACACGAGGGGTGTCACCGCAGGCCTCGGTGGTGGACAGCCCCACCGATTCGAGCTTCTCCCAGATGGCGGGAACATCCTCGATCCGGATCCAGTGGTACTGGACGTTCTGCCGGTTGGTGATGTCCGCGGTGTCGCGGCCGTGGTCACGGGAGATCTCGGCGATCGCGCGTAGCTGGGCGACCGACAGTTGGCCACCGTCGATACGCACTCGCATCATGAAGTAGCGGTCGTCGAGTTCCTCGGGCCCCAGGACGGCGGTCTTTCCACCGTCGATGCCCGGGGCGCGCTGGGTGTACAGACCGAACCAGCGGAAGCGTCCACGCAGGTCGGTCGGGTCGATGGAGTCGAACCCGGCCTTGGAGTAGATGTTGATGATCCGATCGCGGACGTTGAGCCCGTCGTCGTTCTTCTTGTTCTCCTCGTTCTTGTTCAGCGGCTCGCGGTAGCCGAGGGCCCATTGGCCATCTCCGCGACGACGCCGAGGCTTGACCGCCGTGGTGGTCTTCTTGGGCTGAGCAGAAGAGGGAGGCATCGAGGTTGTCTCCGATGGGGTCGCGGGGCACTCGCTGCCCGGGCGCCCGCACCGACGTCCCGCCGGCTCCGCACGTCGTCGTGCTCGGAGCTGCGGGTGGGTTCCGTGTGTGGGATTCGGAGTCGAGATGAGCGCCGGGGCCGCGCGCACCCCTGAATCATGGATGCGTCACAAATGCGGCAAGATCAACCGACGCTGCAACAGATGGCGCTGCCGACCCGCAGAAGGTCCACGTGCCGGCGCACGCGGAGCATGGGGTCCAAAGCAGCGATCATGGATCGAGAATGGCACGCGCACAGCATTCTTGTCCAGATGGCCCGGGAAGGTCATGTGGTGAGTCGCATCACCGTATGGTGGGGCGTGGACACATCATCGACACGGTGCCGCAGCTCGGGACGGTCCGACCAGAGCCCGTACGGGCACGGGGGCTAACGTTTCTTCCGTGGTTGGATTTTGGGAAAGACTGTGGTTCGTTCTGGAGGCCTGGCAGCGCAGGCACCCGTTCCTGCACGGCTTCATGCTGCTCGTGGCGCGTACCGCCCGTTCCTTCAACCGTAACCACGTCGTCGGTCTGGCCGCCGAGTCGGCGTTCTTCACGCTGCTCTCCTTGCCCGCACTCCTGCTGTGCCTGCTCGGCATGCTCGGCCCCATGGCCATGGTGATCGGTGAAGGCACCGTCGAGGAGGTCCGGGTCTGGATGCTGGATCTGGCCGCACGCGTCCTGACGTCGAACACGGTCGACAGCATCGTGCGGCCCCTTGTCGACGAATTCCTGGGTGGGGTCCAGGGCGGGATGTTGTCGGTGACGTTCCTGGTCTCGTTGTGGTCGGGGTCCAGGGCGATGAACGTCTTCATCCGTTCCATCACGGTCGCCTACGGGCTGTCGGAACTGCGCGGTTGGCTCGTGCAGCGGCTGTTGGCCTTCGGGGCCTACCTCGGTGGCCTGTTGTTCGCGGTCCTGGTCCTGCCCGTCCTGGTCGCCGGGCCGAACATGATCCAGCAGTTGCTGCCGTTCACCACCGGCCGACTGACCTTTGTCTACTGGCCCGTGGTCGGACTGCTCGTCACGACCGCTCTCACCTTCTTGTACGTGGTCAGTGTTCCTGTGCGCACGCCCGTATGGCGGCACTTGCCCGGGGCGCTGCTGGCCACTTTGGGGCTGGTCATGGGTTCGGCCGCTCTGCGTGCTTATCTGGACGCCTCTTTGGGGCAGGTGAGTATCTACGGGTCGTTGGCCGCGCCGATCGCCATCCTGGCGTGGCTGTTCGTGACGGCCGTCGCGGTGCTGATCGGATCCTGCCTCAACGCGGAGATCGATGCGATGTGGCCCACCGTGCGGACGGCAGCGGCCCGGGCCGAGATCGCCCGCCGAGGCTCGAAGCGTGCTCACCGTCTTGCCGAACACAGGGAACGTGCTGTCATCGCCACGATCGGCGAAAGCAGTGACCACTGACCTCAGGGCCCGGTGCGAAGGGGCGCGTGCGGGGACGACTCGTTCGACGGTCGGGTGATTGTGGGGTCGGGCGTGACCGGAACCGGCCATTTTCGGTGTGAACTTTGCGGCGTTCATGCGTGTCCACAAAAGCGGTAAGTACCTGAAGGTGCGATGGCTTTCTTGGCTCCTCGGAATATTTCACCTGGTCAGAGGGGCATCCTTCGGAAGTCGTGCGGAAGTATCGCAATCCGTGTCCGAATTCGTGTCGTTACGCGGATATGGGTCCTGAGCGCGACGGTCAGTATCATCGCGTGCAGTCTTGACCAAGCGTGTGCCATCATCACCGCTTGGTGACCCTTCAGGCCGCGATCGGTTGTCATCGTGGGCTGAGATTCCTCATCACCCGTACACGAACAGGTCCATGTTCCCCATGCCTTCGGAGGCACTATGAGCCGGGCGTCCCGACCGGGGCACTCCCGGCCCACCGCCGTCATCGTCATCGCTCCGGACGAGCGCAGCGCAGAGATCCACATCGAGGGACAACGCCAGGTCGTCACCGGCCTGGAACCCAGAGAGACTCGGCGTGCCGCTCTCGACGTCGCCACCGGGTACGCCGCAAGAATCGGGCTACCCGTACTGGTCGACGCACGGGACGTCAACGGGTACTGGAGATTGGTGGCAGCCCCGGACGGTGTGGTGCAGGCGGCCGAACAGGAGACCTCCGAGCGTGAACAGGCCGAGCCGCCGATGCCCTCGGCCTCGGGCAGAGGCCGTGGGCTTCTCGTGGTCGGTGCGGTCGTGCTCGCCCTGGGCATGATCCTTGGTGCCGGCTTCGTGGCACTGCGTTTCCTGCCGGGGTCGGGGGACGACCAGCAAGAGTCGGTCGACGACAGCACGGTTGCTCTCGACCACCCGGCGCCCCCGGGTTTTGACGACACCGTCGTCTTCGACCACGAACTGGCCCCGAAGACCTTGCCCGGCCTCAGCCGTGACGGAGAGATGCTCGCCTTCGTCGACCCCGATGATCGGCTCAACCTGTTCGACGCCGAGGGGGAGCAGCACTGGGAGGCCGATCTGCCCGTTGCCTCGGAGGAGATGCTCGACGATCCACGGTTTGTGGAGTACGGCGGCGAGAGCACCGTTTTGCTGGAAAGCTCCGACAGTTTGTGGTTCTGGTCGGTCGAGAGCGGGTCTTCCACCGGTGTGGAACTACCGGAGGGGGCCTCGCCCCAGTACGCCGGTGGTTCCGTACTCGTCCGGGTCGACGAGGAACGTTACTTGCCCGTGGACGGTGAACTCGTCGAGATCGAGATGCCGAGCAGCGGAGCTGCCATGCTCGCCGAGGGTGAGGAGGTCCTGATCGCTGTTTCCAACGGACCTTGGCAGTGGATCGACGCCGACGGAGAGGGCGAGGAGGTCACGCCCCGCAGACCCGACGAGGCGGGTGAACTGGTTGCAGTGGTCACCGCCCTGCGCGAGTACGTGATCGTGCGCTGGGAGTCTCTGCAGGGGGACGGGGAGTTCCTGGCCTTCCACGACAGCCGGAGCGGTGAGGCTCTTGGCGGCTCGGAGATCGCCCCGGACGACCTCGAGGGCGTGGGTCACCGCTCCGCACCGATCGGTACGCGCACGGTC
>DXDP01000481.1 GCA_019115445.1 Candidatus Nocardiopsis merdipullorum | reverse complement strand
CTCTGTGCGTTGGGGAAGGGCAGGTACTGGCCGCCGTGTCTACGTCGGGATCGGTGGCTCCTGCTCAGTTCACCGGGGCCGAGCAGGCCACCACACGGCCACAGCACCGCGGCCAGGTCGGTCAGATAGGTCGATTCGTTTTTCAACGAGCACCCCCGCAGAACGAGACGGGGGGCCTTTCGAGACGCACCACGGGCTCGGTGTACCCCTTCAGCGGGAGGCCGGGCGGTCCGGGGACATCGGTATCCATCAGGTCCTCTCCGGGCACGCGAGGGTGACACTTTTGGTTGTTGGTTGAACACCGAGTGTAGTCCCTTTGGGGGAGTTCATGGCTTGGGGAAACGGCTTTTCCCGATGATCGAAGAACTCGAGGAGTGTGAGCACACGAACGGGACGGCCACTCACGACCGTCCCGAAGAATCAACGGGAAAGCGCAGTCAACCGCTGACCATCTGGGGCGGGAGCCCCGTGCTGCTCTCCCAGGCCTGGTCACACTCCTTCTGGGTGGAGACCGTGTGTGCCCGGGCCGAACAATTGCGATAGTCGGCCACCTGTTCCTGATGGATCACCAGTACAGAACCCATCGACAGGGACAGCACCACACCCATACCCCCCACGAACATGCTCGCCACAGCCATGGGGGCAGGCACACTGCGCTGACGCCCGACCCGGCGGGCACGGGCACCCTGGACCACACCGAACAGGGAGAGAATCACCCCGTAGGGAGGGAGAAGCAGTCCGGCCAGCCCGAAGAACAGGCCCCACATTCCGCCTCGCTCGGCCTTGGGCGGTTGCCCGTCGGTACGTGGCTCCGGGCTGTTTTCGGTCACGGGTTCACTCCTTCGGGGAGCTCCGGGTACGGGCCCCTGGTTCGTTCACACATGCGCGGGAGGGTATCCGGTCGCGCTCACCACGCGCAGAGCGCGCGGAAAGGGGACGGTTCCGGGTCTTTTCGCGACCCGGGTCCCCCGTGGTTTCGACGCTACCCGGACCGATAGAGTGAGATCGCGGACGGGCCGTGTGATCCCACATCTGGCCCTTTCTGTACCCAGGCATACGTGAATACCCGGATGCTGCGCCTTTCCCTGGTGCCCCGGGAAGTGGGAGCACGCTCCCACGTCGTTCTTTCTACACACGAGGGAGAAACACACTGTCCGCGCGAGTGGTGGTTCTCATATCGGGCGCCGGCAGCAACATGGCCGCTCTGCTGGAGGCATGCAGCGACCCCGAATACGGGGCGCAGATCGTCGCCGTCGGCTCCGACCGTGCCGGAACAGCGGGACAGAAGCTGGCCGCCGAAGCAGGTGTGCCCACGTTCGTGGTCCCCTTCCGCGAGTACACGGACCGTTCCGAATGGGACCGGGCCATGTCCGACCGCATCGCCGACCACACCCCCGACCTGGTGGTCTCCGCCGGGTTCATGCGCATCCTCGGCCCCGCCGTGGTCGGACGTCACCCGGCGGTCAACATCCACCCCGCGTTGTTGCCCTCCTTCCCCGGAGCGCGTGCGGTGCGTGACGCACTCGCCCATGGTGTCCGACTCACCGGCACCACCATCCACTTCCTCGACGAAGGTGTCGACTCCGGGCCGATCATCGCCCAGATGGGGGTCCCCGTCGAGGACGGCGACGACGAGGCCCGACTCCACGAGCGCATCAAACACGTGGAACGGCGGATGCTGGTCGACACGGTCGGCCGCCTCGCTCGCCAGGGCTGGACCATCGAAGGCAG
Organism: Candidatus Nocardiopsis merdipullorum; assembly: GCA_019115445.1. GTDB lineage: Bacteria > Actinomycetota > Actinomycetes > Streptosporangiales > Streptosporangiaceae > Nocardiopsis > Nocardiopsis merdipullorum. Next base: position 4,952 of record DXDP01000481.1, on the reverse strand, counting down.
GCACGTGCGGTTCGGCCGCACCGAGGACAGCGTCACCGACGCGACCGAAAAGAAGGAGAACCGGTGACCCAGCAGCCCATCAGGCGCGCTTTGATCAGCGTGTACGACAAGACCGGACTGGAGAGTCTGGGTGCCGGTCTGGCCGAGGCCGGTGTGGAGATCGTCTCCACCGGATCCACCGCGGTCCGACTGCGGGAAGCGGGCGTGCCCGTCGTACCCGTGGAGGACGTCACGAACTTTCCCGAGATTCTGGGGGGTCGGGTCAAGACCCTGCACCCGCACATCCACGGCGGGCTCCTTGCGGATCGGACCGACCCCGACCACGTGGCCACGATCGAAGAACTGGGTATCACCCCCTTCGACCTGGTCGTGGTCAATCTCTACCCCTTCAGCGACACAGTGGCCTCGGGTGCCCCCGAGCCCGGGTGCGTCGAACAGATCGACATCGGTGGTCCCGCCATGGTGCGTGCTTCCGCCAAGAACCACTCCAACGTTGCGGTCGTGGTCGACCCCAACCGTTACGGCGACACTCTGAGCGCCGTGCGTGAGGGCGGCTTCACCCTGAAACAGCGCAAACGCCTGGCCGGTCTGGCTTTCCAGCACACCGCCGTCTACGACGCCTCGATCGCCTCCTGGTTCGCCGGTGTCTACGCACCCGACGAGGAGTCCACCGAGTCCGGTTGGCCCGCCTACCTCGGTACCGGCCACAAGCGTGAGAGTGTCCTGCGCTACGGCGAGAACCCCCACCAGAAAGCGGCCCTGTACTCGGTCGCCGGACAGGTGCCGACCGGTCTGGCCGGTGCCGAACAGCTGCACGGCAAAGCCATGTCCTACAACAACTACGTGGACGCCGATGCAGCGCTGCGCGCCGCCCACGACTTCACCGAACCGTGCGTGGCCATCATCAAGCACGCCAACCCGTGCGGTATCGCCATCGGCGTCGACAACGCCGAAGCACACCGCAAAGCACACGCCTCCGACCCGGTCTCCGCCTTCGGCGGTGTCATCGCCACCAACCGTCCCGTCGAAAGGGAATTGGCCGAGCAGATCGTGGAGATCTTCACCGAGGTGATCGTCGCACCCGGCTTTTCCACCGAGGCCGTCGACATCCTCACCCGCAAGAAGAACATCCGCCTGCTCGTGGTCGAGAACCCCACCGGGGCCCGGACCGGGGTGGAGAGCCGGCAGATCAGCGGTGGGCTGCTCGTGCAGTCCCAGGACGCCGTCGACGCACCCGGGGACGACCCGGCCCATTGGACCCTGGTCACGGGCGAGCCCGCCGACGAAGAGCTGTTGGCGGAGCTGGAGTTCGCCTGGCGCGCCGTACGTGCCGTGAAGTCCAACGCGATCCTGATCGCTTCGGACAGGGCGACCATCGGTGTGGGCATGGGACAGGTCAACCGGGTCGACTCCGCGCGTTTGGCGGTCGCCCGGGCAGGGGATCGCGTGCGTGGTTCGGTCGCCGCGGGTGATGCGTTCTTCCCGTTCGCCGACGGCCTGGAGATCCTCACCGAGGCCGGGGTGCGCGCCGTGGTGCAGCCCGGTGGTTCGATCCGTGACGAAGAGGTCGTCGCGGCCGCGAAGTCCGCCGGGGTGACCATGTATCTCACCGGAACCCGCCACTTCTTCCACTGACGAGGAGTTAGCCATGAGCGCGACCGTTCTCGACGGCAAGGCCGTCGCCAAGACCATCCGGGAGGAATTGGCCGGTCGAGTGGCCCAGCTGCAGGCCAAGGGCATCACCCCGGGGCTGGGTACCGTCCTGGTCGGTGACGATCCGGGCAGTCACACCTACGTGCGTGGCAAGCACCGTGACTGCGAGCAGGTCGGTATCGCCAGTATCCGCCGTGATCTGCCCGACACAGCCGGGCAGGAGGAGGTGGAGCAGGCCGTTCGCGAACTCAACGAGGACCCGGCCTGTACCGGCTACATCGTGCAGCTTCCCCTGCCGAAGGGGATGGACGAGGGGCGTGTCCTGGGGCTGATCGACCCGCTCAAGGACGCCGACGGCCTCCAGCCGGTCAATCTGGGCAAGCTCGTCCTGATGGAGGAGGCGCCGCTGCCGTGTACCCCGCGCGGGATCGTCGAGCTGCTGGGCCGCTACGACGTACCCCTGCGCGGTGCCGAGGTCGTGGTCGTGGGCCGTGGTGTCACTGTCGGCCGCCCCCTCGGTCTGTTGCTGACCCGCCGTTCGGAGAATGCCACGGTGACCTTGTGTCACACCGGCACGCGTGATCTGGCGGCACACACCCGCAACGCGGATGTGGTCGTGGCCGGTGCGGGTGTTCCTGGACTCATCACCCCGGACATGGTCAAGCCCGGCGCGGCCGTACTCGACGTCGGTGTCACCCGCACCGACTCCGGGCTGGTCGGTGACGTCGCCCCGGGGGTCGACGAGGTGGCCGGGTACCTTTCTCCCAACCCCGGTGGTGTGGGGCCGATGACCCGGGCCATGCTGCTCGTCAACGTGGTGGAGGCGGCCGAGCGTCGCGCCGGTCTTTGACCGACACGGTTCTTGCCCCGGTGTGGGGCACCATTTCCCGAAGTGGTGCCCCACACCGGGTGTCCACCCGGGCGGCCGGTTCAACCGGCCCGGCGCACCGTGGCCACGGGCATGGGGCGTACGAGCCCCAGGGCGATCACCTCGTTGGCCAGACGGGTCCGGCGGTTCTGTCCCTCGGAGATGCGGAACTTCTGGTAGAGGCGGAGCAGGTGTTGCTTGACCGCCGCTTCGGTGACCACGAGTACTTCGGCGATGTCACGTGCGGTGGCGGGTGCGACGAAGGCCTCCTCCGACAGCGCGGGGCGGCACAGTGCGTTCAGGACATCGAGCTCCCGACGGGTGAGTTCGGGGGCCGCGCCGCGGCGCAGTTCGATGTCGGGGCTGAGTTGTTCGCGTTGGAGGCCGCCGACCCGACAGCGGGCACCGCCGAAGGTGATCACGTCGCCTTCTTCCAGGACGCGTCGTGCGATCGGGCGTCCGTTGACGCGGGTTCCGTTGCGGGACAGGCCCAGGTCGACGACGTAGACGTAGGGGCCTCGACGGACGAGTTCGGCGTGAAGTTGTGACACGCTCGGGTCGTGGATACGGATGTCGGCGCCTTGTCCTCGGCCGACGGTGGTGACCTCGTCGGTCAACGGATGGATGTCACCGCTTTCCTCGACACGAAGACATGGCCCGTCCACGGTGGTCACTCCTTTGGTGACGTGGCGTTGCCGGTGCGGTCGGCGGTGGGGGAGGGGGGATTGTCGTGAGGTGGTTGCTCGCTCTGGGTGCGAAGTGGGCTTCATGGGGGTCTGTCCTCGCTCACCGGTGCACTCGATCTCCAGCTTGGTTACCCGTGCGGTGGGGGTTCTACGCGCTTACTTCGGAGACAGAGGGACCGGGTCGGAGAATATGGCTCTGTGTCCCCTTCGGAGGGCTGATACGGTCCCGGTCTGTCCGGGAAATGGGCCTGGCCGTTACCAGAAGAGACGGGGCGGAAGCGACGTGGAACATTACAATCGAAGCCGGTGAAGAGCCGCGCTGCGGCCAGAGGATTCGTAACCGAAAACAGGTCGGAACGCGGTGAACAGAGTGGAGCGGGCGCAGGTGGCGGACCCGGATGCGAAGGGACAAGGGCCCGAGGAGGAAACAGGCGAGTCGGTCCGCACCGAGGTGCCCTACTGGCTCGCTCAGGTGCCCTACGCTTTGGTGTTGTCCGCGTTGGCGGCCGGCATCGTGGTCGTGGCCGCGGCCTACTTCAAACGTGGACCGGCCATCATCGCCGGTGCGCTGCTCCTCGCCGCGACCTTCCGGTTGTTCCTGCCTCAGGGGTGGATCGGCATGCTCGAGGTCCGGCGTCGCTGGATCGATCTGCTCGTCCTGAGCAGCATGGCGGTCCTGCTCATCGTGCTCGCATGGGTGGCGCCGCAGCTCTCGACGTAGGCGTGGAATAAGCTTGATGTCGAGACATTGCGACACTGCTGACCAACCGCGTCCCCGGTAGGCACGGACACCGGGGAAGAAGCAGGGGATTGCCATACGCGGAACAGGCCCGGGAGCCCGGTCACGAACCGAAGCCCGGCATCCGCCGTAGGAGGCGGTTGGTCGAGATGAAAGGGACAGCCACACAGCCATGGCAAAGATCAAGGTTGAAAATCCCGTGGTCGAGCTCGACGGTGACGAGATGACCCGGATCATCTGGTCCTTCATCAAGGATCGGTTGATTCTCCCCTACCTCGACATCGACCTGAAGTACTACGACCTGGGCATCGAGGAGCGGGACCGCACCGACGACCAGGTCACCGTCGACTCCGCAAACGCCATCAAGGAGCACGGGGTCGGTGTCAAGTGCGCCACCATCACGCCGGACGAGGCGCGGGTGGAAGAGTTCGGTCTGAAGAAGATGTGGCGGTCGCCCAACGGCACCATCCGCAACATCCTCGGCGGCGTCGTTTTCCGCGAACCGATCATCTGTGAGAACGTGCCCCGTCTGGTCCCGAGCTGGACCCAGCCGATCATCATCGGCCGCCATGCCCACGGCGACCAGTACAAGGCCACCGACTTCAAGGTCCCCGGTCCCGGTACGGTCACGATGACCTACACACCTGAGGACGGCAGCGAGCCGGTCGAGTTCGAGGTCGCCAAGTTCCCCGAGGCGGGGGGCGTGGCGATGGGAATGTACAACTTCCGGCGGTCCATCGAGGACTTCGCGCGAGCCAGCTTCAACTACGGTCTGGACCGCAACTACCCGGTGTACATGTCCACCAAGAACACGATCCTCAAGGCCTACGACGGCATGTTCAAGGACGTGTTCGAGGAGATCTACGAGACCGAGTTCAAGGAGAAGTTCGAGGCCGCCGGGCTTTCCTACGAGCACCGCCTCATCGACGACATGGTCGCCTCCGCGCTCAAGTGGGAAGGCGGCTATGTGTGGGCCTGCAAGAACTACGACGGCGACGTCCAGTCC
>DXDP01000480.1 GCA_019115445.1 Candidatus Nocardiopsis merdipullorum | reverse complement strand
GAAAACCTCACTGAGCCTTTCCGGGTAAGAGCCACTCACTCAGGATGATGGGGGCGGGGTATGAGCTACCCGCGTCGATCAACCCACCCGACCCCGGACAGCAGCAAAGCCCCTGGTAAAGGTGGTCTCACCACAGAAACACCGATCACCAGAGGCTTCGCTTGTCCACCGACGTTGCCTACACCTGCGTACTCGATACCGACCGCCAGACCGCGGAGTTCGTAGCCCGCCTGCCGGCCGCACACCGCCGCGCCCTGGGCGCTTGCACCGGCACCCGGGCGCTGGGACCCTTCAAGCAGGCCGCCCTGGTCCTGCTCCAACTCGAACATGGTCGTACCGCTTGACCGAGCCTCACCTACGGTCACCGATCACTGCCCGGAAGGCTCAATCGGCAGACGCCCTTGGGGGACCGGCTCTTGAGTCCTCTCCTCTTTCGCCCCCGCCGGCCGGCGGGGAGTCGGCCAGGCGTGCGACTCCGGGAATGGACAGGGGAACGAGGGTGCTCACCAGACCGACTCCCGCCGCGGTGACGAGCACGGGGGTGGGGCCCATGGACTCTGCAAGGGCCCCTGAAGCGGCGTAACCCAGTGGCTCCAGACCGAAGCTGCCGACCTGGTCGATGCTGATGACGACACTGAGCAGGTTTTCGGGGATTGCCTTTTGAAGAGCGGTGTACCAGTAGACGCCGAACATCATGAATCCCGCTCCCGCGGCCACGTATCCCGCCAGGAGGAGTGGGACGGGCATCGTCAGGGCCAAGGCGAGCAAGACCACGGGATAGGCCATCACCCCGCCCAGGGAGACCAGTCCGGGACGCTTTGGGCTCCAACGGGCGGCGACCACCCCTCCGATGAGCTGCCCGGCGGACATGCAGGACAGGGCGAGGCCGTAGACGGGTTCGGCGTAGGAGTCGGCCACCACGATCGGCAACAGGACGAAACCCGGAGCGATCGTGGCGGGCGCTTGGAGCGTGGCCACCGCGATGATCGCCGGCACCCAGGGACGTTTCACAACTTCCCTCAGCCCTGACCGAAAGTTGCCTCCCATGGACGCGGCGGCGTGCTCCTCGGACGGGGGCCGCTCCCGTAGCCGGAACAGGACCGCGCCGCCTGCTGCGAAGGCGGAGGCGATCAGCAAGAAGACCACCTGCACGTTCAACACGGCAAGGAGTACACCCGCCACGGCCGGGCCCGTGATGCCCATGGTCCGGCCCACGATGTTGCGCAGTGCGTTGGCCTCCCGCAGCTGCTCGCGGGGCACGATGACGGGCATGATCGCCCCAGCGGCCGGTTCGCTCATCGATCCGGCCATCCCGCTCACCACTGCCGGCAGGACCAGCCAGGTCGCGGCCGAGGGCCCGAACGCGAAGCCGAGCATGACGACCAACTGGATCAGGTCGTTGACAGCCATAGCCATGGACTTACGTATCTTGCTCAGCAACGCACCGCTCACCAGGGCGAAGACGGAGCCGGCGGCTCCGCGTACGCCGAGGATCAAGCCGAGCATCAAGGGGCCGTGTTCGACCAGGACGAGGGCGACCAGGGCCACTGGCAGCATCTCGGAGCCGAGATCGTCGACCCCTCTGCCGCAGAGGAACAGCCTGAACCCTCGATTCCTGAGGGTCTGGGGAAGGTTGAACATGTCGTCATCTCTGGGTGTGGTGAATTACCTCAGGCAGCCGGGTGGCAGTCGATGAGTGAGCCACGGGTACGGGGGTCCTCTCTGATACCGGAGACGGACCACCCAGCGTCGGCGAGCAAACCGGTGAACTCACCTCGGGTCCGTTCCCGGCCGCCCACTCGCTCCGCGACGCTGTCCGCCCAGCTCCGTTCCTCCGCCAGAGCGACTGCGGCGGAATGTTCGAACAGCACTCCCTGTGCTCCGGGCACGGCTTTCAACACCGCCTCCAAATGGTGGCCCAAGCCGCCTCCCACATCCACCGGACGTTCGCGCTCAGATCAATCGTGCTCGCGGACCAGGGAGCCGAATGCCCTTGGAGAACGGCTCGGACACGCGTCGCGAAAGGTCTCGGCCTGGAGGCCCAGTTCGCCCGCGATGTTCTCAAGAGGGCTCTGGCGCAGGAGCCACCCCGTATCGGTGATGCGGTAGCCCTTGTCATCCAGGGCGAGGGCTCCCAGACCGACCATCGGTCACAGGACTCCGCCAGGAAGCCACGCGTAGCGCATCGGTCATCTACTTGAGGATCTCGGTATAGCCCGATCCGAGCCACAGCCACATCGCGATCGTGAAGTAGACCATCACATCCGCCGGCAGCTCACACCGACGCTGCTCACGCACCCCGCGCACGGACCAGTTCATCGACCGTCTCCGGCGGAAACGAACGGCCAGGATTTCCATCGACACCCGATCAGTCAGCACCGGACCAGGCTGGACCACCCCGAACACGCTGAAGACGCTGGTGTTGGCCCTCGACACCGCCCTGTTTCTCCCAGAACGGCGGCCCAGAAAATACCTTGCCCGTGCTCGTTCCTCTTGGTTACGGTCACGAGATCGTCATTTCCGGCCGGGGAACCGTATGTGCTCTCCCCGGCACTTTCCGAGTCGAGAGCAGGTTTCTTTCATGGCATGTCGCATCAGTGAGTTGGTACTCGACTGCCAAGACCCCGAGGCTCTGGCGAGATTCTGGTGCGAGGCCCTGGACTTCGTCGTGCTCGATCGGGTGGACGACGGCTCGATGGAGATCGGGCCACGCGAGGGGTTCGGTGGTCCGCAGCCGACGATCATTCTCAGCCCCGAGGAGGAACCGGAGAGGGCGAAGCCTCGGTTGCACATCGACGTCAACGCCACCGACCGTGACCAGGACGACGAGCTCGAACGTCTTCTGAGGCTCGGTGCCCGCCCGGCAGACGTCGGCCAGACGGGGCAGGAGCCGTGGTACGTCCTGGCCGACCCCGAAGGCAATGAGTTCTGCTTGCTCAAGGCGCGCCTCGACCCGCTCTGAGCGAGCGAGGGAAGTTCTTCGGCCTTTCCGTCGGTGGTCTTGGTGCCGGGCGTGGGGACGAACCCCGGTGTGGGCCGCGCCCACGCGGCCCACACCGGACGGGTGACCCTTCACGCAGGCATCACGTTGATGAGCTTTTTGTTGATGAACTCCTGGATGCCCGCGGCGGAGAGTTCCTGGCCGTAACCGGACCTCTTGGTGCCACCGAACGGCAGATCCGCCCTGGTCCAGGTGGGGTGGTTCACGAAAACCATCCCGGTGTCGATCCGTCGAGCCACCTCCACACCGTGGGCGGTGTCCTCGGTGAAGACCGACCCACCCAGTCCGAAACTGGAGTCGTTGGCGATCCGGATCGCCTCTTCCTCGTCCCGGGCACGGAAGAACAGGGCGACGGGACCGAAGAACTCCTTGTCGTGGGCCGGGTTGTCCTTGGTGATGTCGGTGAGGATCCTCGGCTGGACGAACGCACCCTCCTCGGGCACCGGATCCCCCGGGGTGATCACCGACGCGCCGTTCTCCACGGCCTCGTCGACGAGCGCGTCGAGGTTGTCGGCGGCACTCTGTGACGACAAAGGCGGCAGGGTCGTGTCGGAATCGAAAGGATCACCCGGCTTCAGCTGGGCGACCCCGTCGGTGAATCGCCGGAGGAACTCATCGGCCACATCGTCGACGACGATGATGCGTTTGGAAGCCACACAGCTCTGCCCGGCGTTGTTGAGCCGGCCCCACAGTGCCCGCTCGACGGTCATGTCGAGGTCGGCGTCGGCGAGCACGACCAGCGCATCACTGCCCCCGAGCTCCAGGGTGCTCTTCTTCAGTTCCTCGCCCGCGTTGGAGGCGACACTGGAACCGGCGCCCTCGCTCCCTGTGAGCGCGACCCCCTTGATACGCGGATCCTTGATCGCCCGGGCGACCTGTTCCTTGCTCGCGTAGACGTTGGTGTAGGCACCTTCCGGTGCACCGGCCTCACGGAAAAGCTGCTCGAAGGCTGCGGCCGACTGCGGAACGATCTCCGCGTGCTTGACCATCACGACGTTTCCGGCCATGAGGTTGGGGCCGGCGATCCGTGCCAGCTGGTAGTAGGGGAAGTTCCACGGCTGTACGCCGAACAGCACCCCGATCGGCTCGCTGATGACGACGGCCTCGCCCCCGTCGGGGTCTTCGGTGTCCACCCTCTCCGGAGCCAGGAACTCCTCTGCGTTCTTCGCGTAGTAGTCCAGGATCGAGGCGGCCAGTTCGACCTCTTCCATGCTCTCCCGGTACAGCTTGCCCATCTCCGAAGTGATGAGCCTGGCGAAGTCGTCCGGTCGTTCCCGCAGGATCTCCGATGCGCGCTCGACCACTTCCTTGCGCTCGTCGAAGTCCTTGGTGTGCCACGACTCGAAGGTGTCCTGGGCCGTGGCGATGGCCTGCTCCAGCTCTTGGTCCCCGATCGTGGGGAAGGTCGCCACTGTCTCGTTCGTGTACGGGTTCGTGCTCGCGTAGGCCACGATGGCTCCTCTCTTCGTGCCCTCCGTCCCGGTGGAGGAGGATCTCGAAGGGGGTTCATGGGTAACCCTGCTCGCACAGGGAGGCGGGCAAAACCTCTCAACGACGTTCAATTGGTTGTTTTCTTCGGCATGGAGGTGAATTAGGTCGAAACCCCTGAGTTCCCGTCTTCTTCTGTTCACGTGTTTTGCCGGGTGTGTCCACGTGGCCACCGGGTAGCGGACCCGATGAGGCCGAAAAGTCCAGGACCTGCGCAAACGGAGGGGACATGTCGGAAAAGGCCGAGGAAGACAAGCTTTCCGGATACCACCGGCGACGGGACTTCGACCGTACGGAGGAACCCCACGGCCGTACCCACCAGGGCGAGGTGGACCCAAGACCCGTATTCGTCATCCAGCACCATGCGGCCAGTGCAGAGCACTACGACTTCCGCCTCGAGGTCGACGGCGTGTTGAGGTCATGGGCGGTCCCCAAAGGGGTGTCGACCGACCCACGGAACAAACGCCTGGCCGTGCCGACGGAGGACCACCCCCTCGAATACGCCGACTTCGAGGGCAGCATCCCCAGCGGTGAGTACGGGGGCGGCACCGTCCAGGTCTGGGACAAAGGCCACTACACCAACTCCACCCGGGAGAACGGTCACAAGAGGACCATGACGGAAGGGTTGCACAAGGGCCACGTGTCGGTGTTCCTGCACGGGGAGAAGGTCTTCGGCGGGTACGCCCTGACCCGGATACGCACCGGCGGTGACAAGGCCTGGCTGCTGGTGAAGGAAAAGGACGAGTGGGCCGACGCGCACCGCAACCCGGTCTCCACCCGAACGGAGTCCGTGCTCAGCGGACGCCAACTGGAGCAGATCGCCGAGCAACAGGGCCGTACCGTACAAGGACGCCCCTTGGAGGGCGGTGGCACGTGAGGTGCCGGGCCTTGCGTGCCGTGGAAGGCCCGGCACACCGGGACAAAAGAACGGGGTGAGGGTGATGTTCGAAGACCGGGAGGAAGCCGGTGACCGGTTGGCCGATGCGGTGGCCGAGGTCGGACCGGACCGTCCGCTGGTCCTGGGACTACCACGAGGGGGAGTCCCGGTCGCCGACCGGGTGGCCCGAAGGCTCGGGGTGCCGATGGATGTGACGGTGGTACGCAAGATCCCTGTTCCCAGCAGCCCGGAGACAGCGATCGGGGCGACCACCGCCGAGGGGCCTCCACTGTTCGACCAGCACGCCCTGTGGATGTTGGGGCTCTCCCCCGGGGACCTGACCACAGCGGTCGAGACCGCACAGGCCGAGGCCCGGCGCCGGGTGGACGCCTACCGCGGGCAGGAACCCGCACCGCAGGTCGCCGGCCGGGACGTGGTCGTGGTCGACGACGGGCTCGCCACGGGGATGAGCGCAAAGGCCGCCCTGTCCGCGCTGCGTGAGCAAGGCCCCGCCTCGCTGATGTTGGCGGTACCGGTGGGCGCCCCCGAAGCGGTACGTTCGCTCGCCGAACTCTGTGATCAAGTGATCTGCCCGCAGACCCCGGTCGATTTCCGGGCGGTCAGTCTGTGGTACCGGAAGTTTCCACAGGTGGACGATGACGAGGTGCGGCAGCTGCTGCACCGGTCCTGAACACAGAAGGAAGTGGGGGCACCGTCCCTGTCGGGGACAGCGCCCCCACCCACGTGATCACACGTGGGTCAGGACAGCTCCGGCTTGCCGAACATCGTCGCGTAGCCGGCCGGAAGGTGACTCAGGAGCTGATTCAATTCACCACCGGAGACCGCCGCGGCCACGGTGCTCAGGACCGCACCCGCGTCCTGTTGGGCGGTCAGGGGGCGGGCGCCGGTTTGCTCGGCCACGCGCCGGTAGAACTCCTCCACCCCGAACGGTTCGGCCTCCAGCTGGTCCCCCGGCCGGAGGCCTTCGTTCAACGGTTCCGGGATTTGTGCGGCCAGGTGTTCGGCGGTGGTGGCCGGCAGCCGCGTGGCCAGGACCGAGAACACCGCCCGGGTGACCTGCTCGGCCTCGTTCTGGTCCTCGTATTCCCCCACTTCACGGACCTCGGCCAGGAACTCGTCGTAGCGCATGGTGTCCCCCCGTTCGCAAGCTACGAGTGTCCTTCGAAAGCAGTCCTGCCCGGCCGGAGCCGGCTCAACTCCTCAGGTGGTGGAAGTCGTAGGGTGCCCACTGGAAGGGTGCCTCGTGGGTGGCCGAGAAAGGCGTGTGGTGGACGATGGTGACGACCCCCCGGAACGTGGCGCGGGCGACCTCCGGGCGGATGGCACGGCAAAAGCGCAGGGACACCGGCCCGGAGATGCAGTTGCGCCGCATCTTGCACCGGAAAGGGTTGCGCTATCGGGTCGACCTTCCCCTGGAAGGCATGCCCCGCAGGCGTGCGGACGTGACCTTCGTACGGGACCGGGTCGTGGTGTTCGTCGACGGGTGCTTTTGGCATCGTTGCCCTGTGCATGCCACCGACCCCGCCAACAACGGCAAGTGGTGGGAACGCAAACTGCTCGGGAACGTGGCGCGTGACCGGGAGACCGACGCCCGGTTGAGAAAAGCCGGTTGGGTCGTGCTTCGCTTCTGGGAACACCAGGACATGGAGGAGGCGGCCGAACAGGTGGCGCGGGCCCTCACAGAGCGACGTGCCAACGGTTCTCGGTGATCTTCAGGTAGCCGTACACCTCGGCGGCCAAGGCCCGGGCCAACCCGACCGGGACGGCGTTGCCGATCTGGCGGGCGATCTGTGCCTTGCTGCCGCACCAGAGGAAATCGGGGGAAAACCCCTGGAGAAGAGCCGCCTCGTAGTGGGTGATGGGTCGATCCGCCCAGGGGTGGAGGTAGCGGCCCTTCTCCGGTTTGTAGAACTCGGTACGGATGGTGACCGAGGGTCGATCGAGGTGCAGGCGCCCCATGACGTCCCCGGAACCACTGCGGTGGTTGATCCAATTCTTGGTGGACAACTCCGGTGGCAGGTCGTGGCGGTTCCCGCCGGGAGGGATGGCCGCATAACGCAGGCGGGAGAGCTCGGTGGGCCGTCGGCCGATGTGGAGCCGGTCGGTACGGAAGGGGCCGGGTACTTCCTTGTCGAAGAAAGTGACACGTCCCTTCGGCAGCTCCGTGGTGGCCGGCACCAAAGCACTCCTGGGAGCACGTGGCGTACCGAAGATCGTGGTCACGGTCTTCCAGGGGAGCCGTGTACCTCGCGGATCCGGTGATTTTTCGTGCGTGGGGGCGGGGTGGGTCAGGGGAAGACGCTCGGGGTGCAGGTCGACGAGGTCCCGATGGGTGGCCAACACGATGGTGCGCTTACGTGCCTGGGGGACACCGTGGTCGGCCGCCACCAACTGTGTACAACGCAGGTGGTAGTCGGCCAACTCACCACCGGGCTCGGTCGCCGCACGCAACTCGGTGAACTCCGGTGAACGTTGGAAACGGTCCACGTTCTCGATGAGGAAGATCTTCGGTCGAAGTTTGCCGACGACCCGAATGTAGTCACGCCAGAGCTGATTGCGTGGATCGTCGGGGTCCTGCTTGCCCAGAGCGGAAAACCCCTGACAGGGCGGGCCACCAAGGATCACGTCCACGTCGGTGTGCAGGTCCCCGGGGTTCCACTCCTTGATGTCACCGGCGAAGATCTTCTCCGTGCCACCCATGTCCGCATGGAAGTTGGCGGCGTAGGTGGTGGCGGCGGCCGTGTCCAACTCCACCGCACCCAGCACCTGGAAGGGGGAGGTCTGCCCACCCGGGGCAACGAACTCGTGGAACCCTTGGGTGAGTCCGCCGCAGCCCGCGAACAGGTCCACGATGGTGATCTTGTTGGACTGGGCAGCGGTCATGGCGACACCTTAGCGTGGCCATCCCCGATTCAGGCGCGTGCACCGGGGCGACGGGCAAACCGCGGGGCACGCTCGGGGCGCACCCCGACGCCGATGAGGAAGGCCGGTACGCGGGTCAGTGCGGGGAAGCGTTCCAAGATCTTCAGAAGGCGCGCGGGCGGAGCGCTGCGTTCACCCTCGATCAGCGGATCGGTGACAACACGTTGCATGGCACGCTGGAGCAACTGGACCACGACGGTCGGCAGGAGCCGTCGGCGACGTACACGTGCCAGGTCGCCCGTGGTGACGGTGCCTTCCCTCAAGGGTCGGGCCAAAAGATCGGCGGCCGCGACGGCGTCCTGGACGGCCAGGTTGATCCCCACACCACCGATCGGGGACATCGCATGGGCTGCGTCGCCGATGCACAGCAGCCCGCGAAGGTGCCAACGACGCAGCCGGTTCAACCGCACATCCAGGTGTTTGACCTCGTCCATGGAGTGCAGGGATGCGGTGCGATCGGCCACCTCGGGGATGAGCTCGGCAACGTCTGCGCGAAAGGCCGCGATCCCGCGGGCACGCAGTTGGCTGTCGATGCCCTTGTGGGCCAGGTAGGCGATTTGCAGGTAACCCTCGCGGGGGATGACCACGGCGAACCGACCCCGCCCCCCGCGTGGGGTCAGCGCCAGTTCCTCCCGGGAGGTGCCGGACAGACGGAACCACCAGGCGTCGAAGTTGACGGGAAACTCGTGCGGCACCAGGCCACTTTCGGTGCGGGCCAGGGATTCACGACCGTCACAGGCGATGGTCAGATCGGAGTGGATCTTCCCGGGCCCGTCGGGCCCGTCGTGACGTACGCCGACGACCCGGCCGGACTCTTGGAGCAGCCCGGTGACCTCGGTACTCATGCGCAGGGTGAAGGTGGGCTCCTTCGCGCCGGCTTCGGCGAGAAGGGAGAGCAGGTCCCATTGAGGGACCATCGCGATGTAGGGGTGGGCGATCTTGAGCCGGTCGAAGGAAGCGATGGTCACACCGTGGCCGTTCTCGTCGAAGAAGGCCACACGCTCCAGACGGCTCTGTGGCAGTTGGGCGAAGCGTTCACCCAGACCGAGGTCGTCGAGCAGCACGAGTGTGGACGGGTGCACGGTGTCACCACGAAAGTCACGCAGGAAATCGGCGTGTTTTTCCAGGACGGTGACCTGTACCCCGGCTCGAGCCAGGAGCAGGCCCGTCACCATGCCGGCAGGGCCACCACCGATGATCACGCAGGTCGTTCGTTGGCTCATACACAGCTCCGGGTGCGGGGTGCCAGGACGAGTCGGTGTTTTTGGTGCCCTCTACCCAGGGTGTGGCAGGAGAACACGCCCTAGGATCGGCGGAAGCAGGTGCATTCGATCAGAGGGGGAGCCCAAGATGCGTGCCAACAAGATTCCCACCGAGGAGATCAAGCGCGATCCGGCGGCCTTCGACGACCGGGTCACCACCGACGGGCGCCACGACCGCACGGCCGAGCCCGGACGTTACCGCCTGGTGATCAACCGTGCCTGCCCCTGGGCCCACCGCGTCGTCATCACCCGCAGGCTCATGGGTTTGGAAGAAGCGGTCTCGTTGGCCGTGACCGACCCGCGCCAGGAGATCATCGACGGCGAGCCGCACTGGGTGTTCACCGCCGAGACCGGCAGCCCCGAAGACCGGGACCCCGTACTCGGCATCCACGCCCTGCGTGAGGCCTACCTGGCACGCGACCCGAACTACACCGGTGGGGTCAGCGTCCCCGGACTGGTGGACGTCCCCACCGGACACCTGGTGACCAACGACTACGACCGTCTCGCCCTGGACATGGCCGGCGAGTGGCAGGGACTGACCCGCCAGGGAGCCCCCGACCTGTACCCCGAGCCGCTGCGTGAGCAGATCGAGGAACTCGGGGCCCGGATCTACCGGGACCTCAACAACGGCGTCTACCGGTCCGGGTTCGCCCCAGACCAGCACCACTACGACAGGGCCGTGGCCGAGGTCTTCGCCTGCCTCGACGACCTGGAAGAACGCCTCACCGACAGCCGATACCTGGTCGGTGACCACATCACCATGGCCGACATCCGGCTCTTTGCCACCCTGGTGCGTTTCGACGCGGTCTACCACGGCCACTTCAAGTGCAACATCCGTAAAATCAGCGAGTACCCGGCGCTGTGGGCCTACGCGCGTGACCTGTTCCAAACCCCGGGTTTTGGTGACACCACGAACTTCGACCACATCCGTGTGCACTACTACTACGTGCACCAGGGCATCAACCCGACGCAGATCGTCGCGGCCGGCCCTGATCCGCGCCGATGGTTGACCCCACACGGACGTGAGGACCTGGGCGGGAGCCCCTTCGGTGCAGGAACCACGCCCGGGCCGGTCCCGGAGGAGGAACGGGTCCCCACCCTGGAGTGAGCAGAAGGTTCAGCCTTCCAGCTCGGCGGCCCGCGCGGCGTTTCGGGGCTCCACACCGAAGACCTCGGCCAGAAGAGCGTGCGAGCGGCGACGATCGACGGGGTCGGCGATCAGGTTCTGCACCATGAGTTCGTCGGCCCCGCTCTCGGAGAGCATCTGTTCCAGGGTGGCCTTGACCTGCTCGGGCTCTCCCGAGACGAAGCGCGGCCAAGCTCCGTCGACGATTCGTGTCGATTCGGCGCGCTGCTCGGCGGACATCTCCCGCAGAGCCTGCTCGGGGGAGGGCACCGTGGCCGAGCGAGGATCGACACCCAGGCGCGCGTAGTAGCCCTTGGGGGAGGCGACCACCCGTTCGGCCTCCTCGGTGGTGGCCCCGACAGCGACGTTCACGGCCAAGATCGCGTGGGGTCGGCCGGGGCCGAAACCGGTGGACCGGAAGGTGTCCCGGTAGTTGCGCAGAGCCTTGGCGGCCGCGTTCGGGTTGATGAACCCGGCGAAGGTGTAGCCGATCCCCAACCCGGCGGCCAGGTTCGACCCGCCCGGGCTGGAACCCAGTAGCCAGGCCTGTGGCACTTCGGGCACCGAGGGCATCAGTGGATGACCGGCGAAGGGATGTTCCTCGGGGAAGGCCTCGTGCAACCAGGCGAGCACCTCGGTCAGCTGCTGTTGGTGGTCGTCCGTGGGACGGCTGCTGCGGTCGCGACGCAAGGCTGTGTCGATGACCGGTCCGGAGGTGGCCCGCCCCATGCCCAGGTCGATGCGCCCGGGAAACATCGCCTCCAGTTGCTGGAACACCTCGGCAACCTTGAGCGGACTGTAGTTGTTCAGCAGCACCCCGCCCGATCCCACACGAATCCCCGAGGTCTGTGCCGCTGCCGCGGCGACGAGGATCTCGGGGTTGTGTGAGGCCTGCGCGGTGGTGACGTGGTGTTCGGCGAACCAGACCCGACGCAGGCCCAGGGCATCGGCGTGCTGTGCGGTCCGAAGGGCCTCGGCGAGGGCATCACGCTCGGTGGTGCCGGGGGAGACCGTGGCCAGTTCGACGATGGAGAGCTTCAAGGGGTGACTCCAACCGTACGTCGGGAAGGTCGGGGCGAAGTTCGCAACCTCGCACATCGCTCGACCGGGCGCTCCTCGGTCAGGATACCGTTCGGGCGGTTCGGACCCAGGAACAGCCTGCTCGGAACTGAGGAGAGGGGCACATCACCGCCCGTATGCGCCCCCTCGCGCGCACCGGATGTCGTGACTCGGATACGGTCGGCCCTGGGAGGGGTCTGTGGACAGCGGATGGTTCGAACGTCGCACGCACCAATGGTCCGATTGGCGGCCGGAACTGTTGGCCGACCTCAAACACCGCAGCGGTACCACGGTCAGCCTGGTCATTCCGGCCCGCGACGAGGAAGCCACCGTCGGCGAGGTCGTGTCCCGAGTACGCACCGAACTCGTCGAACGCATCCCACTGGTGGACGAACTCGTGGTCATGGACTCCGACTCCACCGACACCACCGCCACCCGGGCCCGACAAGCGGGTGCCACCGTGCACCACGTCGCCGACGTGCGCCCCGACCTGGGACACCACCATGGCAAGGGCGAAGCGATGTGGAAGTCGCTGTTCGTCACCTCCGGTGAGGTGATGTCCTTCCTCGACGCCGACCTGGTGGAGTGGGACACCCACTTCGTGTCCGGGTTGTTGGGACCGCTGCTCACCGACCCCGGGATAGCTCTGGTCAAGGCTTTCTACGACCGAGTCCTGGACCGGTCCGACGCCCCCTCCACCCTCGAAGGGGGAAGGGTCACCGAACTCGTGGCCCGCCCCACTCTCGCGCTGCGCTGGCCGGAGCTTTCCGGGGTCGTTCAACCCCTGTCCGGCGAGTGGGCGATCCGTCGCGAGCTGTTCGAGGAACTGTCGGTACCCACCGGCTACGGCGTCGAACTCGCCGTACTGGTCGACACCTTCCTACGCCGCGGTGTGGACGCCGTGGCCCAGGTCGGTATGGGACGTCGCGCACACCACCACCAGAGCCTGCACGGGCTGGGCACGATGGCCGCCGAGCTGCTCGCGGTCGCCGACCGCAGGGTCGGCCTGGGCCCGAAGGACGACACCGTCCAGCTACGCCAGTACGGGGCCGAAGGGATGCCCATGACGAGCACGCTCGCCCTCACCGAACGGATGCCTGCCACCAAGGTGGGACCAGCACCCTCGTACACGCAAACCCACGAGCAGGAGGCGGTGGGTCGGTGCTGAAACTGCGCGGCCACACCTACGACACCGACACCTTTTTGACCATGGCGATCGTCAACCGCACCCCGGACTCCTTCTACGACAAAGGCGCCACCTGGGACGAAGGCCCGGCCTTCGAACGTGTACGCACCGTGGTGGCCCAAGGCGCCGACATCGTCGACATCGGTGGCATCAAAGCCGCACCGGGCGAAGAGATCGACGCCGAGGAAGAAAAACTCCGCATCGTCGATTTCGTGGCCGCGGTGCGCGCAGAATTTCCCGACCTGGTGATCAGCGTCGACACCTGGCGGGCCACGGTCGCAGAAGCGGCCTGCCGGGCAGGAGCCGATGTGCTCAACGACGCCTGGGGCGGCCACGATCCGGAGTTGGCCGAGGTCGCGGCCGAGTACGGGGCAGCCCTGGTGTGTACCCACACCGGCGGCGTCACCCCACGCACCCGACCACACCGACCGGCCTACGACGACGTGGTCCAAGACGCCATCGACACCACGATCGCCCTGGCCGAACGGGCAGTGTCGTTGGGGGTGGACCCCCAGGCGATCCTCATCGACCCCGCACACGACTTCGGCAAGAACACCTGGCACTCGCTGGAGTTGACCCGACGTTTGGACGAGATGACCCGCACCGGGTGGCCGGTACTGGTGTCACTGTCCAACAAGGACTTCGTCGGTGAGACCCTTGACGCACCGGTCGATGAGCGCCTGACCGGGACCCTGGCCGCCACGGCTGTGTGCGCCTGGCACGGCGCCCAGGTCTACCGGGTGCACGAGGTCACCGAGACCCGACAGGTTCTGGACATGGTCGCCGGTATCCGCGGCCTGCGCCCTCCGACACGCACCGTACGAGGCCTGGCGTGAAATACGGGACCAGAAAGGGAAAGCGGTCATGATCGTCGGTACCGCATGGTGTCCACACCCGCCGCTGCTGTTGCGCGCCCTGACCGGTGAGCAGGATCCGGCCGCACCGGTACGCCAGGCCTGCCGGAAGGCGTTGGCGGCGCTGATGAAACTGGACCCGGAAACGATCGTGGTGATCGGAGGCGCCAACACCACGGGAACACACCGGGGCACCACCGTTCCCGAGCGGGCCTTCGGCGGGTTCGGAACACCCACCGACCGCTCCGAGACACTACCGCTGAGTCTGGGTATCGCCCAACGCCTGCTGGAACAGACAGAAACCCGCGTACCGGTCCGGATGTGGTCGGTGTCCTGGGACGCAGACCCCGACCGGATCACCTCCCTGGCCGAAGAACTCACAGAACGCCCCGAACGCGTGGGACTGCTGGTGATGGGCGACGGCAGCGCCCGACGCAGCCTCCAGGCCCCCGGATACCTGGACGAACGCGCCTTTGCCTTCGACGAGTCGGTGCACCGGGCCTTGACCGAGGGCGACACCGCGGCCCTGCTGGAGTTGGACGCACACCTGGCCGAGGAGTTGATGGTGGCCGGACGTGCGGCATGGCAGGTCATGGCCGAGGCAGTGCGTCTTCAAAACGGCCCCACACGTACCGACATGCTGTACGCCGACGACCCCTTCGGGGTCATGTATCTGGTGGGGACGTGGACATGCGTGTATTGATGAACGAGGCCGCCCCCGAAGTACCGACACCACACGGACGCGCCGACCAGGACACACTCGAACAGCTCTACGCCTACCCCGACACCTCGACACGTCCGTGGACACGCGCGAACATGGTCGCCACCCTCGACGGTGCCGCCATGGGCAACGACGGCCGGACGGCCTCCATCAACACCGAACCCGACCTGGTGGTGTACACACTGCTGCGTGACCTGGCCGACGTGATCCTGGTGGGGGCAGGCACCGCACGCCTCGAAGGATATCGGCGCCCGGCCCGACGCAGCGGGGATCGGGCCGAACGTGCCGTGGCCGAGGGTCGTACGGCCCACCCGGAACTGGCGGTGGTCAGCCGGGGGGCACACGTTCCACCACTGTTGGCGGCCCCGGCACCCGACCGGGGTGAAGTTCTGATGATCACGTGCGCCGCAGCGGGTCCGTCGGCGTTGGCACGGGCCCGGAAGGTACTGGGCACCGACCGGGTGGTGATCGCCGGCGAGGACGAGGTCGACCTGCCGCTGGCGGTGACCGCACTCCACGACCGAGGTCTGTCCCGAGTGCTGTGCGAGGGCGGCCCCCAGTTGCTGGCCGACGTCGCTGCTTCCGGTGTGCTGGACGAAATGTGCCAGACGGTCGTACCGTTGCTGGCCGGTGGGACGGCCCCACGCATCACCAAGGGCACCCCCGCCGATCTGGACCTACGGCCGCGCCTGCTCCTGGAGTCCCACGGCACCCTGCTGCACCGCTGGATCCGCCCCGACGCCTGAACCCCGGTTTCCGACACCTATTCGCGGCGGGGTCCCACCGACTCAGGAAGTACGAGACACAACGGCCCTGTCCTCGGCCGTTTCCACCATCTGCTTCTGACGTTTGCGTACGGCCGCTCGCTCGGGGCGGGCCACATGGCCCAGTTCCCGCCGACGTCCGTGCCGACCGGCCAGAGCGGTGGCGGCAGAGCGCCGCATCCCCAGAGCCTGCCCCTCCTCGGACAGCGCCTCCCTGACCCGGCGTCGGTGAGTGTGGCGGACGGTGAAGTACACGGCCATCGCGCACACGAACACCAGCACGACCTTGACCAGTGTCCCCACACCGGAGGTGAGCAGTGGGGCGTCGACGATTCCGTGCAAGAACATCGCCAACAGCACCAGCAGCAGCGCACCGACCACCCGCCGGACACCGGGACGCCGACCGAACGGAGCCACAAGACCAACGGCCGTGCCCGCGATACCCGTCAACGCCCAGTGGCTGCCCAGACCCGTGAGGAACACCCGCACCCCGATCGTCTGCACCACCGACAAGGTCGGGGCCAACCCTCCGGTCAGGCTGATGGAGTTGAGCGCGTGGAACATGTTCTCCACCACCATGAAACCCAGCCCGACGAGTGCACCGACGACGAACCCGTCGACCGGGCCACGGACCGCACGGGGAAAGACCACCGCGATGATCACCACACCCACGAGTTTGAGCAGTTCCTCGTTGAGCGGTGCGGTCAGCGCCGCTCCCCAGGACCCGGCCTGCTCGAAACCGAGGATCTGTCCCCACAGGCCACTCATGCCGGTGTTGGCGTAGGTGGCCACACCCGTGACGGCCAACGCACCCCATACCGCGGCGGTCACCGAGACGACCAGGGAAGGTGACCGTACCGGACGAACCCGACGCAGGACCCAAAAGCCGACCGCGAACACGGCCACGCACAGGACCAAGGCCAACAGCGCCTGCGGAAGGAAGACGAACACGGCTCTGCTCATGTTCAGTACGTTCAGCACCAACCCGACCAGGAAGGCCAGGGCAAGCACGACGACACCGACCAGTGCGGGCAACCACGTACCGGATGAGCGGGAATCACGCTCGTCGAACCCGTGGGTGGGCAGCTGTTCCAAGGGCCGCTCCTCGCGGCCCCCTCGGTCTTGTGGGGATGGGTGCCCGTCGGCCTGCTGCGTGCCCTGACGAGGTGAGGGGACCTGAGCGCCTTCGGCTGTGTGCCGGTACGGCGGTTCGCCCGCCGCACCGTGGGGCTCGTGCGGAACGTGCTTGTACGGTTCGGACTGCTCACGGCTCATGGATTGCCTTCCTCGTGCTCGAAGGTCAGTGACCGAAGAACGTTCTTGACCGCGTCCAGATCGGCGGCCGTGGCCTCCTTCCCGCCCAACACCAGCTCCACGGCGAACATCCCGTCGGGGGAGGGGTACACGGCGGTGTGCTCGATGCGGTTGCCGGTGCGCAGTTCCCCGATCAGCCCTTCGTCCCCGGCTGCGGTGGTGATGGGTTTGGGTGGGCCCAGTTCGGCCGAGGGATCACCGATCCGGCTGGTGCGCTCCAGGCCCTTCCACAACTCCTCGGGGGTGGCCGGTTCGGCGCTCGGCGCGGTCACCGAGGTCAGTTCCAGCTGGACAGGGCCTCGCAGGAACAAGTGGTTCTGCCCGACCTGAGTGGCGGTGGTGTCGACCTCCCACCCACTCTGCGGCAGGGACAGGGAAGCGGAATAGTCCTCGTCGGAACCGACGGTGATGTCGTGGTCGGCGGCGACCGCCTCGGTACTGGGGGTCACCGCGTTCATGAGTGGCCAACCGACACCCAGGAGCACGAACACACCCGTGGCCACACCCAAGGCGATCCAGTTGCCACGCGAACGCCGGCCGGTGCGGTCCTTCTCGGACTTCTGTTCCATGCTGCCCCTTTGCTGCTCGTCACCACGAACCCACAGAACCAGCCAAACATCCAACAGCGGGCATTCGCACAGATAGCAGGCCTATTGGCGCATGTTGGCGGGGATTTCAACAAACCTGGACCGGCACATGCCCGGCGTGCACCCGGGATGCTGAGAAAAGCTGTGCCCGAGGCTAGACATGGGTGGGCAGCGGGCCACCGTTCCACTCCACCGCGTCGGCCAACGCGGCCACCAGATCCATCTCGACCCCGGCAAGGTCGGCCATGGCCCGATGGAGGTTGAGGACGATCCGTTCGGCGTCGTCCCAACCGCTGAACACCCCCAGATCACAACTCCGAGCGGTTTCCAAGGGCGTACGCCCCTTGGCCAACCCCTCGCGCGCTGTGTTCAGAACGAACCGGTAATAGTCCTCGTGCTCGGCCAGGACCCGGTCCAGGTCGGAGGAGTCGAACAAGGGGCCGTGACCGGGAACGACATGCGCGGGGGCGAAGGAACGCAACCAGTCCAAGGAACGCAGTGCCCCCTCGAGCGAGCCCATGAACACCAGCGGGGTCAGACCATGAAAGAGCAGATCACCGCTGAAGAGCACCCGCTCCTCGGGCAGCCAGGCCACAACATCCCCGGGGGTGTGCGCACTGTGGCCCGGATGGTACAGATCCACCTGGCGTCCCCCCGTGTGGACGGTCAACTCCCGATCCAGAACGATCGAGGGTGTGCGCCGGGTCACCGCACCCCAATCCGGAAGCGGTGCCCAAAAAGGTGGGCAGCTGTCGATGATCGGATCGCGCAGCAGCGCCTCACGCATCGCCCTTTGCCCGATGATCACCGTCTCGGCCGGCAGCAGGCTGTTGCCGTAGGTGTGGTCACCGTGCTGGTGGGTGTTGACGGCCCAACGCACGGGCGCCCCACGGGTGACGCTCCTGAGAGCGTCGAGGAACCGCCGGGTGCGGGACTCGGTGGCACAGGTGTCCACCACCAGGACCCCGTCGTCGCCCTGGA
This sequence comes from Candidatus Nocardiopsis merdipullorum, assembly GCA_019115445.1. Classification (GTDB taxonomy): domain Bacteria; phylum Actinomycetota; class Actinomycetes; order Streptosporangiales; family Streptosporangiaceae; genus Nocardiopsis; species Nocardiopsis merdipullorum. The sequence continues at coordinate 3,159 of DXDP01000480.1, read as the reverse complement.
CCGCCCCCGCGTTGTTCACCCACCAGGTGCCATCGGGCTGCACCCACGCATGAACCCCCTCGACGACCTCGATCAACGCGGCCCCCTCCGGGCCGGTACCTTCCCCCATGCGGTGCTCCTCGCGTTGGTTCGTTGCCAGAGCAGCAGCGTAGTCACGGTGATTACCGTGGGGGAAGGCGAAAGCGGACCTGTGGCCGGACCTTGTCGCACTGGCGCTGTGTAGTTTTTCTGCGCAGCCCCCGGTTTCGAAGGACCGGCCGTGCCTCGCCTCATCGGTGGGGCGTGAGGGAGCAAGTCGATGAGTTTGAGCCCCGCCCGAGTCGATACGGGTGAACGACAAGGCCCACGACACCGCCGGGAGGACCCGATGAGCAAGCTCGTACTCGACAGCATGCTCCTGGCCACCATCGTCCAGGACCCTGACGGCAACCACGTCCAGATCATCCAACTCAGCCCCGAACACCGAGCCGCCATGGAGAAAGACCCCTGAAACAGCGGGTCGACACCCCGCACGGGGCGTCGACCCCGAACAGAGTCTCCGGCGAAGAATCCCACGCCCCGCCGCTTTGTCGTAGGGGTGGCCTACCTTGGCGCTCGTGGCGCGACAAACGACGATCGACCAGGACTTCGCCCAGCTCATCGACCCCTACCGTCGCGAGCTGTACGCGCACTGCTACCGCATGCTCGGATCGGTGCACGACGCCGAGGACCAGCTTCAAGAGGTCTACTTACGGGCCTGGAAGGGCCACGAACGTTTCGAGGGGCGTTCCAGCCTGCGCACCTGGCTGCACCGGATCGCCACCACCGTATGCCTGACCGCACTGGAAAAACGCGAACGCAGGCCCTTGCCCACCGGTTTGGGCGGGCCCACCGGTCAACCCGAGGCGAAGTTGTCCGCCACCCCTGAAGTGCCGTGGCTGGAGCCGACCCCGGATCGATCGGTCGACCCCGGCACGATCGTCGCCGACCGAGAGAGCGTCCGCCTTGCCCTGGTGGCGGCCCTTCAGTACCTGCCGGCCCAGCAGCGCGCCGTGCTGATCCTGCGTGAAGTCCTGCGTTTCAGCGCCGCCGAGGTCGCCGAGATGCTCGACACCACGGTCCCGGCCGTCAACAGTCTTTTGCAACGCGCCCGCGCCCGACTCGACAAGTGCCTGCCGCAGCAGGAAAACGTTCGGGTGTCCTCCGTCGAACAGGGCGAACTCCTGGACCGCTACGTCGCCGCCTTCGAGGACTACGACATCGGCGCGCTCACCGATTTGTTCACTGCCGAGGCGACCTTCCAGATGCCGCCGTTCGCCACCTGGGTGCAGGGCCCTGAGTACATCGAGAGGCTGGTCCGGGTCCAGTGCCCGGCCCGGCGCCCCGGCGATCTGGTCCTGGTGCCGACCGCCGCCAACGGCCAACCCGCCTACGGCATGTACCTGCGTGACTCGGAAGGGACCCACCGGGCCTTCGGCATCCATGTGCTCACCCTGGAACAGGAGAGGATCGGCCACTGCTCGGTGTTCTTCGACCCCACCTTGTTCCCCTTCTTCGATCTGGCCCTCACCCTTGACCGTTGAGTTGTTCGATATGGCCCAGGGGTGGTGCCCGATGTCCCTTGTGGGAAGAAAGCTGCTCGATGTCCAACTCTCGACAAGTTGCAGATTCGGGCCACTCGCCGGGATGAGATTGCAGGTCAACGAGACTGCTCCCCGCATACATGAGGAGTCAGGCTTGTGTCGCAGAAGTGAGCACCTGACAGGAGCCGTCGACCCTTCGTCCTTGCCCCAGGAAGGTGCCTGCGGTCCGAAACGAACCTCTACGCATCGCTTCAACTCGAGTTGGGCATCACTACCGCGCGCCCGTTGACCTCACCGGCCTCCAGCTTCCGGTACGCCTCCAACGCGTCGTCCATGGCGAACCGCTCCACCTCCGGACGAATCTGCCCCGCCCTGTACATGTCCACCACCTCCCAAAGGTCCGGAACCGAACCCCAATAGGTGGTGGTCACGTAGGTTTCGTACGGGTTGGCGAAGAACGAGAACTCGTGGGTACCGCCCGCGATCCCCACCAGGTTGCACCGGCCTCCCTGCGCCATGCTTGCCATCGCCGTGACCAACGTCGGTGTCGCCCCCACGAAGTCGAACGCCGCGTCCACCCCACGCCCACCGGTGAGCGCTCGGATCCGTTCCACCTGGTCCTCACCGGCACCGACCGTGACCGCCCCATCGGACTCGGCGCGTGCACGCGCCTCCTCCTTGACATCGGTGGCGATCACCGTGGCCCCGGTCAGGGCCTTGAGGATCTGTACTCCGATCCGGCCGAGCCCACCCAGACCGATCGCCAATGCGTACCGGCCACCACCGGCCAGATGTGGCAAAGACTCCTTGATCGCGTGATAGGGGGTCAGACCCGCATCGCTCAACGGAGCGGCAGCCACCGGGTCGGCATCGCCCAGCGGGACGAGGTGATGCGCCGGCACGGTCATGTACTCGGCCATACCACCGTCCCGACCCAGACCCACTGCCAGATAGGGCATGGATGCGACGTTCTCACAGTAGGTCTCCAGCCCGGCGACGCACTTGCGGCATTGACCACAGCCGATGGGGCCGTAAGCCAGGTAGGCGGAGCCGACCTGGATACGCTCGCTCACACCTGGACCCAGCTCCTCGACCCACCCGGCGTTCTCGTGACCAAGGACGAACGGAGGTTCCTGCGCACCCGGGTCCCCTTCCTCGAAAATTCGGTAGACGCTGATGTCGGAGTGGCACGCGCCGGCTCCGGCCACCCGCAGGAGTACCTCACCCGGCTTCGGTCTCGGCTTGGCGACCTCGGTCAGTACGGGAAATTCCCCGTAGTTCTCGAACATCACTGCGTGCATGTTGCGGACTCCTCTCCGCATGAGGCACGGCACCCACGGCCGGGTGCCCGGCATGATCCGCGACACATCGAGTCCGGACCATTGACGCGAAAATAACAGCGGCCGCACACGGATTCACCCAATGGTCGGGCGGGGGTTCGTACGTGTTTTTTGACTCTGCGGCCCTGCTCACCGGTTGCGTTGGAACCGAGTTGCCCGATGTGTTGGCGCACGCGGGGATGGGCCGTGTCACCGGCCGATTCCGGCATGGACCGGCGGAGCACCGGGCATACCAGCTGTTCAAGAGCACGCGGGAG
>DXDP01000479.1 GCA_019115445.1 Candidatus Nocardiopsis merdipullorum | reverse complement strand
GGTGGACTTGCCGGCTCCGTTCTCGCCCATCAGGGCATGGACCTCACCGGGCAGGAGACGGAAGTCGACATCGGAGAGAGCCGTGACGCTCGCGAAGTCGACGGTGATGGCACTCATGTGCACCACGGGGGCGTGCGGCTGCGCTGAAACATTGGTCATGGCCAGTGTTTTCCTTGGTCCGGGCCCCGTTCACGAAACCCGTGGGGGCGGAACGGGGCCGTCGGGCGGGACGAATCAGTACTGTCGTTCCGGCAGTGCGGCTTCCGCCTCCTCCGGGGTGAAGGTGGTTTCCTCCACCTCGATCCGTGCGGAGACCTCCTCTCCGGCCGCGACCTGCTCGACGAGTTCCATCAGTTGGTCGCCCAGCAGCGGGTTGCATTCGACGATGAAGTTGATGTCACCCTCGGCCAGGGCTTCCATCCCGGCCTGGACGGCATCCACCGTGATGATCTGGATGTCCTCGCCCGGTTCCAGGCCTGCGGCCTGGATCGCTTCGATGGCGCCCAGCCCCATGTCGTCGTTGTGCGAGTAGACGACGTCGATGTCGTCGTGGGAACGCAGGAAGGCCTCCATGACCTCCTTGCCGCCCGAACGGGTGAAGTCACCGTCCTGGGTGTCGATGATTTCGATGTCGGGACGGTCGGCGATGACCTCCTCGAACCCCTCGTTGCGGTCGATCGCGGGCGCCGCGCCGGTGGTGCCCTGCAGCTCCACCACGTTGGTTTCGTCTTCGACGTTGTCGACCAACCATTCGCCCGCCTTGCGACCTTCTTCGACGAAGTCGGAGCCGAGGAAGGTCTCGTAGAGGGAGTCGTCGTCGGAGTCGATGGCCCGGTCGGTGAGGATGACCGGGATGTCGGCGCGCTGAGCTTCCAACAGCACGGCGTCCCAACCGGTCTCCACGACCGGGCTGAACGCGATGACGTCGACGTCCTGTTGGATGTAGGAGCGGATGGCCTGGATCTGGTTCTCCTGTTTTTGCTGGGCGTCGGAGAACTGGAGGTCGATCCCGGCGTCCTCGGCCGCCTGCTGGATCGACTCGGTGTTTGCGGTGCGCCAGCCGCTCTCGGCACCGACCTGGGAGAAGCCCAAAGTGATGGTTTCGTCGTCCGTGGTGGACGATCCGTTCGAGCCACAGGCAGTCGCCGCAGCCAGCACGATCACTGCCACGGGACCAAGAAGCCTCTTCATGACTGACTGTCCTTCGTTCGGAGTGTCCCGATCGCACGATCGAATGGGTGACCAGGATCACTGAACAATCAATAGTGAGCGCTAACATGGAGGGAGTCAATCTTCGGAAAGCACGATTCCGTATCGATGACATATGCCGAGGTGAGAAGATACTGTTAGCGCACACCCAATGGTGGCCGTCATTATTTTGTCGAGGGTGCGAAGTGGATACGGTCGGCCTCGGAGAGGCTGAGCCCTCTGCTCCATGAGGCTTCGATCGTCGATCGCATAACCTGATGGCCGTTCGCGACGCAGGGGCGTTACAGCACGCTAGGAGTATTCGGTTGGAAGAGATTTCTGCGGTCCTTCGAGGAGGACGCGAGCCGGCGATGACCGATGTGGCTCGACTCGCCGGGGTCTCACACCAGACGGTTTCCCGGGTGCTCAACGGGCATCCCAACGTTCGTGAGCGCACACGGTTGCGTGTGCGCGCGGCCATCGAACAACTCGGATACCGTCCCAACCGCGCGGCTCGTGCTCTTGCCACCGGAAAGTCCCAGCACCTCGGGGTGGTGGCGCAGAACTCGACGCTCTTCGGGCCGACATCGCTTCTGGCGGCGTTCGAACTGGCCGCGGCGGCCCAGGGGTTCGTGGTCAGTGTGCGCAGAGTCCGGGTCCTGGACCGGACTTCGATAGCCGAGGCCGTCGAGCACCACCGCGAACAACGGGTCGCCGGGATCATGGTGATCGCCCCCACGGCCTCGGCCGACGAGGCCCTGGCCGAAGTTCCGCCCGACATCCCGTTGGTTGCTGTGGACGGAGACTCCGATCGCGGTGTCACCGCGGTGACCGTGGATCAAGAGGCCGGGGGACAACTTGCGACCCGCCATCTCCTGGAGGCCGGACACAAGACCGTCTGGCACGTGGCCGGTCCGTCCGACTGGTTCGACGCGGCGGGCCGAGTGAGGGGTTGGCAACGGGCCCTGGAGGAAGCGGGGGTGGAGGTGCCGCCGGTCAACCCGGCGGACTGGAGTGCTGCCTCGGGTTACCGCACGGGCCTCATGCTCGCTCGCATGCCCGAGGTGACGGCGGTGTTCGCCGCCAACGATCACCTGGCCCTGGGGCTCCTACGGGCCCTGTTCGAACGTGGACGCTCCGTGCCGGACGATGTCAGCGTGGTCGGGTTCGACGACGTTCCGGAAGCCTCGTTCTTCATCCCGCCCCTGACGACCGTGCGTCCCGATTTCGACAAAGTGGCGGCCGAGGCCTTGGGGGTCCTCATGGATCGCATCACCGAGGTCGACCACGTCGACCACGTGCCCACCCGCCGGACCGTCACTCCAACGCTCGTCGAACGCAACAGTGTGGCGGCCCCACCCGGGGGTTGAGGTCGTGGGTGCTCGAACCCGCGTTTGTGCGTCCCACGTGCATGGACGTGCACGGCCGATGTGTGAGCGCGCACGGCGACGAAAGGCAGAGTTCCGGAAAACAGCCAGAACTCGGGCGAAACAATTCTGTCGACGTGCCCGGGAACCGAGCCCGCACCGCCCCACACGGTCCGTGCCGTCAAGAGTTGACACAGCGGTGCGTTCCCCGGCATGGGCCGGGCCCTTCGACGGCTG
>DXDP01000478.1 GCA_019115445.1 Candidatus Nocardiopsis merdipullorum | reverse complement strand
CCGGCCTTCCTCCCGCCCGATGCCGACGTACTTACGGGCGAAATCGCTCTGCCATTCGTAGGTGTTCGCGGCCATCATGCCCTCCAGCTTCTCTCGGGCGGCCTCACCGAGACCAGCCAGTACATAGTCATAGTAGAACGTGCGGTGCTCGGCGGAGGTGGCATCCAACGCTTCCACCACCGCCCACAGTGTGCGAGGTTCGGTGTCACCATGCGAGTAGGCCGACAACACCGCCAACTCCGGAAGCTGCCTGGCCCGAGCAGGATCGGTCACCACCGGTGTACCCGAAGGGCCGATCACCAAAGGCCGCAGGACGAACCCGGGGTGGCCGGTACCGATGGGCTCGGCGCACCATTGGGCCACCGAGTCGGTGGGACACAACACCACCAGCACTGCCGGACACTTCAGACGGCCGTAGAGCGTGGCCAGATACGCGGGCCAACTGTAGCGTTTCTCGCCGTCCCGGCCAGTCTGGCGTTCGATGACCACGGCCAGAACATCCTGGCCGTCCCTGCGCAGCAGCACAGCGCCGTCGCTGTTCCACTCCTTGGGATCGCAGTTGGTCAACACCGAGGAGGTCAGTACCGCTTCGGTGTACTGGGGGACCTCGAAGTCCAGGGCTTCCTTCAACAACACCGGCGCCAGAGCCGGCTGATTCTGCACAATTCGCAGCGGGATCTCGTGTTCTCGGCTGGGCACAAAACTCCTTCGTGGTTGTGGAGGAGGAACAGGGGCGGACCGAGATTGTTCCTGGTTGCGATGATCTTGCTCCTGTGGTCGAATTCGGCGCCCTGGCTTGACCACAGGAGCAAGATCATCGCACGGCCGGTCGCTGCGCGTCAGGCCGTTGCCGTTGATGAGCCGTGCCCGACCTGACGAACCGGACATGTGGCCACGAAATGAAAGCCGCCACCCCAGGTGTTGTCTCGAGTGGCCGTTGGCGCCGTGCGGCGCCGGTTTGTCCGAAGAAAAGGTGCTCGATGCCTCTCCCACTCTCGATCCTCGACCTTGCCACCGTCGCCCGAGGCCAGCCCATCGCCGATTCGCTGGCCGGTACGGTGGCCCTGGCACAAAAGGCGGAGGAAACCGGCTACACGCGGGTCTGGTACGCCGAGCACCACAACATGGCCTCGATCGCCTCCTCTGCGACCTCGGTGCTCATCGCACACGTGGCCGCCCACACCAACACCATCCGGCTCGGCTCCGGCGGCATCATGCTGCCCAACCACGCCCCGCTGACCATCGCCGAACAGTTCGGCACCCTGGAGACCCTCCACCCAGGACGGATCGACCTCGGCCTGGGCCGCGCGCCGGGCACCGACCAGAACACCCTGCGGGCCCTGCGCCGTGACGCCACATCGGCAGAGGCCTTCCCCCAGGACGTCGTCGAGCTCCAGGGCTACCTGCGCGACCAGACCCGTATCCCGGGGGTGAACGCCTACCCGGGCAGGGGCACCGACGTGCCGCTGTACATTCTCGGCTCCTCACTGTTCGGCGCCAAGCTGGCCGCGGCCCTCGGCCTGCCGTACGCCTTCGCGTCACACTTTGCCCCAGCCGCTCTGCACGAGGCGATCGCCGCCTACCGTCACGAGTTCAAGGCGTCCGAGCAGCTCGAAAAACCCCACGTCATCGCCGCTTACAACGTCATCGCCACCGACGAGCAGGCAGACGCCGAACGCCAGCTGCAGGAGGTCATGCGCAGCCGGGTGGCACTACTGGTACGCCCGGGCACCAAGTACACCGACGAGCAGGCCGACGAGCTGCTCGCCTCCCCCCAGGGCCGGAACCTGCACCAGATGATGACCTACAGCGCCGTCGGCACACCCGACGTCGTCCACAAGAAGATCACGGAGTTCGCCGAGCAGACCGGTGCCGACGAGCTCATGATCGCCCACCAAGGTCCCCGCGTGGAGGAGCGGCTGCGCTCCACCGAACTGCTCGCCGAGACCTACCTGAGCTGAGCGCACAGACCTTCGCCGAGCAGCGGTCGACCGCCTCCGACACGACCCTGGAGCCCCGCACCGACCGGGTCAGGGTGAATGCAGGCGCAGTACCGCGTGCTCGGCCCACTCCGGGGTGCGGGTGAACCGCGAGACGATCATCATCGTGAAGAAGGCGAGCGGGATCGTCCACGCCGCGGGCTGACCCAACAGCACCGTCACCCACCCCTCCGGGGCGGGGAACAGGATCGACCATCCCACCGCGCCGGTCGCGGTCACCGCACCCACGATCAACCCCGACGCCGCACCGGGCAAGGTCAGACGCCGCCACCAAATACCCAGCACCAGCAATGGGCAGAACGTGGAAGCGGCCACCGTGAACGCCCACACCACGAGCATGTTGATGTCGGTCATCTGCGCGGGCAACGCCAACATCACGGACACACAGGTCCCCACGACCACCGCCAGACGCAGACGAGGCACGCTGCCCTGGAACAGATCGTGCGAAAGCCCACCCGCAAGGGCAAGGAGCAGCCCAGAAGAGGTCGACAGGAACGCCCCGAACGCACCGGCGGCCACCAACGCGGTGAGCAGGGTCCCGATCGAACCGGACACCGCATGGGAGGGCAGGACCACTGCGACGGTGTCCGTGCCTTGGAAAAGGACCAGCTGGGGGGTGAGTACCCGGCCGAGCAACCCGTACACGACCGGAAACAAGTAGAACACCCCGAGCAGGGCGATCACCCCGACCGCGACCCGGCGGGCCACGTGCGCGGTCGGACTCGTGTGGAACCGCATGATGACGTGCGGCAGCCCCATGCACCCCAGGGTGATGGCCAACATCGTCGACCAGGTTTCGAAAAGGGGATACCCACCCACGTCCAACAGGGGTGTGCTCCAACGGTCGCTGCCGAGCTCTGGCAGACCCTCGGGGTGGGGGATGGGTGCACCCTCGGGAAACACGTACTCGGTGCCTTCCGAGACCGTGTGTTCCCCGGCGGGCAACCCCACTTCGGTCCCGGACACATCGGTGACGGTGACCGGCTCGTCCAACGAAAAACGGGTCTCCACGGTGAATTCCACCGAGGTGTTCTGGGGAAAGTGTGTGCCCCACTCCGGGTGCAACGCCTCGGCCCGGGTCTCCGGGCCCGCGTGTACGACGAGGTAGATCGCCGGTACGGCGATGAAGATCAACTTCACCACGTAGTGGAAGGCCTGCACGTAGGTCGCGGCCCGCATCCCTCCGGCGGCGATCGACCCACTCACCACGAGCCCGGCAAGTACCACACCGACCCAGTACGGTGTGCCACTGACCAGGCTCAGGACCACCCCGGCCCCCTTGAACTGCGGTACCAGGTACAGCAGCATGATCACCAGCACCACGCAACCACACAACTTGCGCAGCCGTGGTGCACCCAGCCGGTACTCGGCGAAGTCGGGGACGGTGTAGGCGCCCGAGCGCCGCATCGGTCCGGCGACCAGGGCGACCACGGCCACATAGCCCGCAGTGAACCCCACCGCGTACCACATGGTGCCCAGACCGTTCTTGAGGAGCAGTCCGGCCAGTCCCAGCACGGAGGCCGCCGACAGGTACTCACCGGCGATCGCCAACGCGTTCCAGTTCGGCGACACCCGCCGAGAAGCCACGAGGAAGTCCGAGGTGGACCGGGCCGCACGCACCCCGTAGATACCGATGAACAGGCTGGTCACCAGGACCAGACCGATCGCGACGACCGAGGTCACCGTGGTCGGCCCCTTTCCTTGGAGCGCTGATCGCCCCGCGTTGCCGCCTTGCCGGCCGCCGCCCGCTTCTCGGTCCGTTCCACGGAACGCAAATGCCACAGGGCGAGGCCGAACAGCAGGGGATAGGTCCCCACGGTCAGCAGCAGCCATGACACGGGCACCTGAGCGAACCGGAGCTGCCCCAGTTCGGGAAAGAGCGCGAACGCCCCGCTGATGCCGAACAGCAACACCGACAACAAGAGCACGGTACGCATCGCCGTACGGCGTTGACGGTGGAACAGGCGCCGGGCGGCCTCGGTGTCGACGGGACCGGGGATGGGCAGCAGGTGCTGCGCGGGTCGGTTGCCCCGGGCCAACGCGATCCGGGTCTGGGGGCTGGTGAGTTTCTCACGACGTGGACTCATGGAACCTGCCGGGAACCCTGCTCGTTCTCACTGTCCCTGCCTCGGACGTTTCCCTGCTGGGCATTGGCGGACCTTCCGAGCTGGTCGCGTCGTGCCGCCTCCATCAACTGTTCCCGTAGATGCCTGCCGTGCCTGCGGCTCACCGGCACATCCCCGGCGGGTGTGCCCGCAACCAGTCCGGAGGAGGAGGTCACCCGTAGATCCCGCACCCACGGGATCGCCACGAGGAAACCTCTGTGTACCCGGACGAACCCGGCCGAGGCCCACACCTCCTCCAGATACGACAGAGGTAACCGAATCAGATGACTGTCGTCGCCGGTGTGCAAACGCACGTAGTCGCCGTGGGCCTCCACGAACTGCACGTCGTCACGCTTGACGAAGATCGTGCGCCGACCCGAGTCGATCTGCACCACGTGAAGGTCCTCGGCAGGCGAGGAGGTGCCCTCGGAACGGCGCAGTTGCGCGATCCGGCCCACCGACTCGGCCAACCGCTCGGGACGGATGGGTTTGAGGAGATAATCGACCGCGCCGATACCGAACGCCTCCACGGCGTGGGCCTCGGACGCGGTCACGAACACGATGGACGGGGGATCGGAGAGCACGCTCAGCACCCGGGCCACGTCCATACCGTCCAGGCCGGGCATGAGGATGTCCAAGAAGGCGGCGTCAATGGTGGTGGTGCCCAACAACCGGACCGCCTCGGCCCCGTTGTCAGCGGTCAAAACCTCCGCGACCTCGGGCATGTCCCCGACGAGGGCGGCCATCTCCTGGCGGGTGGAAGACTCGTCCTCCACCACCAGGACCCGGAGTTCTGCCATCATTGCGCCACCACCCCTCGTGTGAACCTCGGTACGCGTACGGTCACCTTCGTCCCTTCACCCAGAGCGGTTTCGATGACCAGACCGTACTCGGGACCGTAGACGGCACGTAGCCGTTGGTCCACGTTGGCCAATCCCACACTGCGTGGCTCGGGTCCGGTGCCGGCCAGGAGGGAGCGGGCCAGGTCGGGATGCATACCGATACCGTCGTCCTCGATCTCGATCACACACAGTGGCCCCTCACCGAAACCGGAGACGCTGACGTGCCCGCGGCCCTCCTTGCGTTCCAGCCCGTGCCGGACCGCGTTCTCCACGATCGGTTGCACGACCAGGAACGGAATGGCCACCGGAAGCACCTCGGGGGCCATCCGCACGGTGATGTCGAGTCGGTCGTGGAACCGGGCACGCTGCAGTTCCAAATAGGTCTGCACCGCTTCCAACTCGTCCGAGACCGTGGCGTAGTCGCCCTTCTCGGAGAAGCCGTACCTCAGGTAGTCGGCGAAGTCCGAAAGCAGGTGACGGGCCCGGTCCGGGTCGGTGTGCACGAGCGCGGAGATGACCGCGAGCGAGTTGTGCACAAAATGCGGAGAGATCTGGGCCCGCAGCGTCCGCAGGTCGGCAGCGGCGATACGGGAACGGACCCTGCGCAGCGCGGCGTGGTCCAGGTAATCCGAGACCAAGGACGCAGCGGCGTCCACGTCGGCCTCCACCGGATCACCGACCGCGACCAGCGCCCCGGAGAGTTCATCGGCCACGGCCAAAGGAGACACGTACACCGCGGTGCCGTTGGGCAGATCTCCTCGGGCACCACCCCCGTACTCGAAAACCTGACCCAGCAAGGAATCGACCTCTTCCGAGTTGGGTTTCTTGCCGTGTGAGACGACCGGACCGTCGAGGTCGGCGAGTATCACGCCGTCGACGGCGAGCAGGCGCCGTAGGCGCCGCACCGCGGAATTTGCACCTCGGGCGTGCATTCCGTCCTTCAAGTCGACACCAAGAGCATGGACCTGACGCATCAGCTCTGTGCTCGCCCGCGGTTCCGAGGAGGCGGGGAGCAACCGGGAGAGCCACCGATTCGACACAAAATGACAATAGCCCAGCTGAGTGTGTCGATGATCACGCGGATGTTGCGCTTGGGCGTGAAGGAGCGGGTCGGCCACCCCCAGCGGCAGGGGTGGCCGACCCGCTCGGAAGCGCCGGGGCGGTGATCGGCTTCGGAAGGCCCGTCAGGGTGTGAACGGACCACACCCGAAAGCGTGCGTCACCGGAGGTCGCCCCGGCGTGAAGGAGATCCGGTGCCTCAGTCCCTGGCGGCCTTCTCCGCACCGGCACCGGACAGGGCACGCACCTGGAGCTGGGCGAACTTCGCGAAGTCCTGCTCCTTGGAGGTGAGCGTACCGATGATCGCGCAGGCCAGGCCGATCGGCACCGAGAACAGTGCC
>DXDP01000477.1 GCA_019115445.1 Candidatus Nocardiopsis merdipullorum | reverse complement strand
AAACTGGCGAAGTCTGGTGAGTCTGGAAGAGAGTGTGGAACACGGTTGGGAGAAGAGATGACACAGCAGGTATCGGAGAACGTCGACGTGGTGATCGTGGGTGCCGGCGCCGCCGGTCTCAGCGCCGCGCTCACCCTGGGGCGGGCGCGGCGCTCGGTCCTGGTGGTGGACGACAACACCCCCCGCAATGCCCCGGCCGAACGGTCCCATGCCTTCCTCACCCGGGACGGTGCGCCACCGTCGGAGATCGTGGAGATCGGCAGTGACGAGGCCAAGGGATACGGGGTCCGGTTCCGGCAGGGGCGGGCGACCTTCGCGGAGCAGGTCGAGGGTGGCTTCCGAGTGGTCCTCGACGACGGGGGAGCGGTGCGTGGCAGACGCCTGTTGATCACCACGGGACTGACCGACGGGCTTCCGGAGATCGAAGGGCTGCACCAACAGTGGGGAAAGGGGGTTCTGCACTGCCCCTACTGTCATGGCTGGGAGGTTCGGGGTCGGGCCATCGGAGTGATCGGGACCAACTCGATGGCTGTGCACATGGCGCTGCTGTGGCGCCAGTGGAGTGGAAACGTCACGCTCTTTTCCCACACTGCCCCGGAGCTGGATGATGAGCAGTACGAGCGGTTGGCCGCCCGGGGCGTGCGGGTGATCGAGGGTGTTGTGACCGCGGTCGAGTCCGTCGACGGTGTTGTATCGGGGATACGTGTGGACGGTCGGCGGTCATTTCCCGTCGAGGTGGGTGTTGTGGGCACGACCATGACGGCACGCTCGGAACTCCTGGAGGGCCTGGGTGTGGAACCCGAGGCGATGGAGATGCGGGGACACGTGATCGCCCACAAGGTCCCGGTGGACGCGATGGGTGCGACGTCGGTGCCCGGGGTGTACGCGGCGGGCAACGCCGCCGGGGGAGGGATCAACTCCGACCTCGTCGAAGAGGACACGGTCGCGGCAGTCGTTGCGCGCCGGGGCTGAGACCTGTGTGGGTGACCGGACCGGCCACCCACACGGAGGGCATGATCAGCGCACCCGCTCCTCGAAGAGCGCGGCGATTTCCTGGGCACCGGCCTGATTGGTGTGGATGTCGGGTCCGACATCGGTGTCGCACATCCAGGTCAGGTCGCAGATGGCCTGGAGGTTGGTGGGCATGCCCGTGTCACTGTCGGCGGGAACCTCGAAGTCGTCGGAGTCGAAGAGGTCCTCCACGTCGGCCACATCGATCCCGGACGCCTCGTAGGTGTCGCGCAGGGTCTGGTTCATCTCCTGGAGGACCTCGGTGGTGTATTCGACGAGGCTCTGCCCCTCGGGCAGGTCCCCTTCGACCTCACCGGCACCTTCGGGGGTTTCGTCGTCGGTGACCTCGTCGGCCGGTTCGTCCTCGTCCTCCAGCAGGAGGGCGGCCAGGAAGGGGTTGTAGTAGGTCATCCCGATGATCTGCACATCGGGACCGGCTGCCTCACGCAGCCGCTCGGCGATCGCAGGGACCTCGGTCTCGATCAGTTCCAGCCCCTCGTCGACGCACTCCACATCCAGGGTGAGATCGTCGTCGCCCTCCAGGTCGATGTCGTCGACATCCACACAACGGGTGAAGTTGTTGCCGCCGATGGTGAGTGTGACGAGGTCGACCCGACCTTCGTTCTCGATGAGGAAATTCTCGGCGGCCTCCATCTGGGCACGTCTTTCGTACTTGCTCTCGCACTGAGGGATACCGCCTTCGAGGAAGGTCGTGGTGTCCTCGCCGCCACAGCCCATGCGCTCGTGTTGGAGCGTGGAGTCGGAGTCGTAGAGGGTGCGGTGCAGCACGTCGGTGTAGCCGTCACCGGTTTCCTGGGGTGTCCCGTTGTCGTCGGGCTGTACTCCGACGGTGAGGGAATCACCGAGGGACAGGTAATAGCTCGATTCGCTGTGTTCTTCCTCACTGCTTGCCGAGTCTGCGCTGTCGTCGCCGCAGGCCGTGGCGACAAGGGCCGTGGCCACCGTGGCGGCGATCGCCGCGATCCATCGGAATCTCAATGTGTGCACTCCAACCAACGCGCTTTCCGGAGGGGGTTCGCGCCCGTGTGGACGTGCCCGGAAGGGCCGCGTCCCGGCGGTGCCCGGTGAGGGACGAAGAAGATACCGCCGAGTAACTAGCTTCTCGGACCCTCGGGTCCTCTGTCGAGAGGTGCCAGGAGGCTTCTCAGTAACGATGCGAGCTGCTCACGGTCCTGAGTGGGCATGGGGGCAAGGAGGGTCTCCTCGTAACTGATCAAGGAGGCCATGGCCGCGTCGATGCGTTCGGCGCCCCGCTCGGTGAGTCGGACCAACACTCCACGCTTGTCGCCCGGGTCGGGGCGGCGGCGCACCAGGCCGGCGGTGGTGAGGCGGTCGACACGATTGGTCATGGTCCCGGAGGTCACCAGGGTCGCCCGCAGCAATTTTCCGGGACTGAGCTCGTACGGAGGGCCCGAGCGGCGTAGTTCGGCGAGGACGTCGAACTCCCAGGGTTCCAGGGAATGTTCGATGAACACGGTCCGTCGAGCACGATCCAGGTGGCGGGAGAGTCGGGACACCCGGCTGAACACCTCCAGGGGAGTCACGTCCACGTCCGGGCGTTCGGAACGCCACGCCTCGATCAGCCCATCCACCTCATCGCGCATGGGCTCCAGCATATCTCTTGACATCAAGATAGTGGGACGAGTATGTGCAAACAAACTCGTCCCACGCGTCTTTTTTCAGTTGCTCGCCGGCCCTGTCACTGCTCCGGCTCGTTCTTCCTGGGCCGTCGCGTCTGTCTGGTCCGGAGTTTCGGTTTGGTCTCCAGGCCTGCGAGCCCGTTCCACGCAAGGTTCACCAGATGCGCGGCCACGACCTCGCGCTTGGGCTTGCGCATTTCCAGCCACCATTGCCCGGTCAGTGCCCACATACCCACCAGGGCCTGGGCGTACATGGGCGCAAGCGCCCGGGAATAGCCCTGTTCGGCGAACTCGTCCGCCAGGACGTGTTCGACCTGACCGGCGATGTCGTTGATGAGACCGGCAAAACTTCCGGTTCCGGAGGCGACGTGCGAGTCACGGGTGAGCACTCGAAACCCGGTCGCGTTCTCCTCCACGTAGCGCAGCAGGGCCAGTGCTGCCCTCTCGATCCTGCCACGCGCGTTCTCGGCGGTGAGGGCCTCGCCCATCATGTCCAGGAGGGTGCGCATCTCCCGGTCGACAACGACCGCGTAGACGCCCTCCTTGCCACCGAAGTGCTCATAGACCACGGGTTTGGAGACGCCTGCCCGTGCGGCGATTTCCTCCACGGACGTTGCGTCGAACCCGCGTTCGGCGAACAGCTCCCGACCGATCTCCACAAGCTGTTGCCGACGCTCTTTGCCCGTCATGCGCTTGCGGCGCACATGGACCCTTTGATCGCTGTCGGCTGCTCCCATGATGGTTGCGATCCTAGACCTTGACCCGCTTGGCGGCGAGTCGTTCAGTATTGGGCCAGCGCACCTTGGTGGCCCAACCGAGCTTTTCGAAGATCCAGATGACCCGGGCGGAGATGTCGATCTGGCCCTTGAGCACACCGTGGCGGGCGCAGGTGGGGTCGGCGTGGTGCAGGTTGTGCCAGGACTCACCGAGGGAGGGGATCGCCAGCCACCACACGTTGCGGGAGCGGTCGCGCACCTCGAAGTTCTCCTCGCCCACGGTGTGGCAGATCGAGTTGACCGACCAGGTCACGTGGTGCAGCAGCGCCACACGCACCAGACCGGCCCAGAAGAACGCGGTGAAGGCACCCCACCACGACATGGTCACCAGGCCACCGATGAGCGCGGGCGCACCGAGGGAGACGAACACGAGCGGTACGAACAGCTTGTCGATGAGGACGACGTCCTTGTCCCTGAGCAGATCAGGGGTGAAGCGCCTCGGTGAGGTCTTCTTCTCGTCGAGGTACATCCATGCCATGTGGGCGTAGTACAGGCCCTTGGCCACGGACTTCCAGTCGTCACCGAATCGCCACGGCGAGTGCGGATCGCCCTCGGCGTCGGAGTACTTGTGGTGGCGCCGGTGGTCGGCGACCCACTTGATGACGCTGCCCTCGATGGCCAGTGAACCCGCGACCGCCAAGGCGATGCGCAGAGGGCGGTTGGCACGGAACGAACCGTGGGTGAAGTGCCTGTGGAACCCGACCGTGATGCCCAGTCCGCTGATCACGTAGAAGACCGTGGCGATCACGATGTCGGTCCAGGACAGGCCCCATCCCCAGGCCAGGGGGACCGCGGCGGCGACCGCCAGCAGTGGGACGAACACGAACGCGAAGACCGTGTAGCGCTCGGCCTTTCCGCGTGGTTCCGGCTCGTACTCGGGGGTCGGCTCACGCTTGCGTGTGGGCCGTTGAGACTCGGTGATCGGTAGTTCGGGAGCAGCGGTCATGTGTGTCGCACACCTTCGATCGCAGGCCTGTTGCGGTCCGTCGATACCTCCGACGAGCGCGGAAACGCCCCTCGCGACGACCCAACCTATTCCTACGTAACCGTAACCTACGACGCCGTAGGTTTGGCAAGACCCCACCCAAAGGGGCTATGTTGGGT
>DXDP01000476.1 GCA_019115445.1 Candidatus Nocardiopsis merdipullorum | reverse complement strand
CAAGAGCAACGCGCACCCGAAGGCGTTCTGGAACACCGATGTGGACGAGGCCGCCGGCCTGCTGGCGGAGACCATCCGCGAGGTGCGACCGCAGGTACTGGTCAGCTATGACGAGCACGGCGGTTATGGGCACCCGGACCACATCCAGGCACACCGGGTCAGCCGTCGCGCTCTGGACCTGGCCGCCGACCGGGCCGTACCCGGTGACCCCTGGAAGGTCGACAAGCTGTACGCGATCGCCCAACCGGTCGGTCGTATCGAGGAGAGCATCGCGCGTCTGGCCGACGACCCCGGTCCGTTCACCCCACCCGAACAGGTCACCGACCTTGCCCGGGGTACCCCCGACAGCCAGGTCACCACTCGGGTCGACGCGTCGGAACACTGGGCGGCCAAGGCACTGGCGATGCGTGCGCACGCGACCCAGATCACCGTGGACGGTCCGCGTTTTGCCCTGTCCAACGGGATCGGGCAGGAGATCGACGCGGTGGAGCACTTCACCCTGCTTCTCGGACCGCCGCTACGCCTTGCCACAGGTGAGTACGAGACAGACCTCTTCGCGGGACTGTGAGCGCACAGGCCGGTGGCGTGGGGCATCTATCCTCGACTTCCGTGAGCACTCAGCAACCGTGCGCCGAGCATCCACGGGTGTCGGCCCGTTCCACGATCCTTTCGTCCGTCCTGACCGGGGTCACGTGTGTGGTCCTGCTGTTGCTGGGTGCTCTTGTCGGCCTGCTGTCCACGCTCAACGCCGCGTGGATGACGCGTTACTGGGACGCGGGTCACCCCGTACCGATCCTGGCCGTGACCGGGTTGCTCGTGTTCCTGGCGGTCCTGTACACCCTGTGTCGGGCGTTGGCCTGGGGAAGTCGCCGTCCGTCCGGGGCGGTCGCCTTCGCGATCGGGTTCTGTGTGATCTTGCTCGTGGCCATCTCCTATCTACCAGGTGGAGACGTCTTCCTTCGAGAGGCATTGATCCACCAGGGATACATGCTCGGTTCGATGGTTGTGCTCGCCCTTGCGGTTGTACGCAGCATGCCCGGGTGGGCCAACCCGTTCTTGTACAAGGGGCCGCCGGTCAGCCCCTCCTCCCACTGAGTACAGCCCTCAACGGCAGGCACGTGTGTGGCCCTGAGGCGTGCGCGGCGCTGTCTACGCCCAGAACTGCATGAGCAACCGGCCGTGGAAGGCCAGCTCGGGGAAGGCCGGATTGGGCGTGAGCAGGTCGACGAGTGCGAGCAAGGCGTCGTCGAACCGGACGTTCACGATCGGAAACCACAGGATCGCGAAGACGGCGACGGATCCGAAGAGCGCGTTGGTGCGGGCCACGGAGACCCAACGCCGCTCCGGGGCCACGGCGTCGAACATGTCCAACCCAGGGATCGGCAGCAGGTTGATCAGCGCCGCGCTCAGGTTGGCAAGGCTCAGGAAGGCCATCGAGGCGATCGCCCAGTTCGTGCTGACACTGTCGGACGGAACCAGGACCGACACGACCACGGCGAGCAGCGCGGCGAGCAGCAGACTGGCCAGAGGGCCTGCGAGCGCGACGAGCACACGACGGCCCCGGCCCGAAATCCTGTCCCAGTCGATGTGGGAAGCCGGGCCGGTCATACCGAAACCGCCGAAGCCCAGGTAAAGCACGGGCAGGATCGTGCCGGTGAAGGTTTCCCCGAACGCGAACGGGTTCAGGCGCAGATACCCGCTGCCGCGCAGGGACTTGTCCCCGGCCAGGTAGGCGGCCAGGGCGTGCCCGAACTCGTGCACGGCCCCGGAGACGATCCAGCCGAGGAAAATGAGCAACGGGGGGATCAGCGGGGTGACCTGGGTGTCCTCGGCCGCCCAGTCCAGCTCCACCGCGTTCCAGGACAGCCAGCCCGTGAAGCCGATCATGCCGAGCAGCAGCACGAAGATCGGGCTGGGCAGGAAGTCCGCCCAGGACCCTTGCGAGGACACCTCGGCGCCCCCGTCCTCGATGCTCTTGTCGGCGGAAACGGTGGTGGGCCGCTCGTCGGGAGCGTCGCTGGGCTCCTTCTGCTCCGGGGACTCGGACGTGGACATGCTGCTCCTGCTCGTGGCCGATGGGTTCGCGCTCAAGGTTAGGTCCTGCCGGACACCCGTTCGTGTCGGGTACGGCTCAAACGACCGCGCGCGGAGCGACGGCGGACCTGTGCAGACAGGAAATGGCAAAGGCACGGCCCGGACCGGTCAGCTCCCGGCGTCCACTCCCGTCGTCCTCGGTGAGCAGGTTCAAGGCGTCCAACAACCAGCCGACCGACATCACCATGGCACGCACCTGGTCCGATGCGGCCTCGGCGGTACGCCGGTGGGAAGCCGCGTGCCGGCCGGTGGCCGCCGGTGGTTCCACGGGGCGCCACCCCGACTCGGTCAGGAGCTGCTCTGCGGCCTCGGCGTCGGACCCCGGTCGACGGGCGTGTGATCCGGTGCCCTGGGTGGGCCGGGCGAGCAGCAGACCCAGCAGGGTCTCGGCGGCCGCCTGTTCGATGCCGCCGGTCCTGCACAGTGTCTCGGTGGCGGCTTGCCACAGCGCTTCTGTGCTCTCCCTCAGCTGGTGACCACGCCGGGTCAGCACGAGTCGTCTGCCCGAGCGGCGTATCGTACGCATACCGCGCAGCATCTGGTGCAAGGAGATGAGCTGGGTCGCGTCGATCTCGCTGCGTGCCGGGTCAGGGGTGGTGCGCCAACCGAAGTCCTCGCACATTTGACGGACCACAGTGGGGGAGATGTAACCGATCTGGGTGAGGGAGATGCCCTCTGCCGCCAGATCGAGAAGTCGCTGGAGCGGTGCGATGGCGGACTCGGCGGCGCGGGGCACGTCCGCTCCGGCGATGATCTGCCCCACGAGTGGCCACAGGCGTTGACGGTGTGGGTGCGCCGAGGAGCTCAACCAGGCGCGCACGCGCTCTTCACGGATCCGGTCCAGGTGGCTGAGCCCTCGGTCGTCCGGTTGGGTGAGGAAGGACCGGGCGAACCGTTCCTGGGTGGGGCGCCATCCGCGCTTGCCGGGGCGGATGTCTCCCAAGGAGATCGCCAACTCCAGAGCGGCGGCGGTCTCCCGTCGAGCCCGTAGTTCGGCATCACCCACGGCGGTGCCCCAGGTCAGCTCGGGAAGGTCCGGTGGTTCCACACCGGACTCTCACATGAGCCTTTCGTACATGGCCCGCCCGGCCTGATTGTTCTCGTGGTGGATGGTGAGCAGGGCCGATGTCTCGGGGCCTTGGCAGATCTGGGCGTAGCGGTACAGCTGCAGGAGCGAGAAGAGGTTGCCCAAGGAACGTGCGGCGAACAGACGATCCTCGTGGGACTCCTGGAAGCGCAGTGGAAGTTCGTACCAGCAGAACCGTTGCACGGTGTGCTGGGTGAGCTGTTCGACCTTGCGATCGGGCGCCAAAGTGTCCAGGGCCATGCGGGCCATCTCGGCCGACCGTTCGTCCCGGCGCGCCAGCTCGGCAAGGGCAGAGATCACCGCTTCGCGCACGAGCGCTCACCACCTCCCCGCGTGAGTGGCACCCACACCGGCGAGAACGCTGGGGGGCGCGATGCTTCATCGTCTGCCCTTGTGTCGAATCGGGTCGGACACGGCAGAGGACTGTGCCTCTCCTACCCCGTTCGTATATGAAGAATGCCTGTTTGCTCAGGGGCGGTCGTCGCGTCTTGCGCGGCGGCGCGGGGGCGCGGGGGGAACGATCCGGCTGGCAACGATGGTGGATTCGACGACTTCGGCAGTGGAGTCGTCGCGCCGTCGCATGAGGAGGACCCCGTCCGTCCAGTCCTCCACCACACCGACGATATCGGTGAAACGGCCGTCCGGGAGCCGTATTCGTACAGAGACACGTTTTCCGACGTCCTCCGGGACGATCCGGTGGACGTAGCGCCCCGACAGGTGCATGAACGCCACCCCGATTGTGCGACGAGAGTTTTCCGCCCCCATACTAGGATCACGACATCTGTGCCAATTACTTACAGGACCCGGAACCGGACGCGGTGCCGCATGGCGCGCCGGAAACGGTGTCCTGAAGGTCCCGCCTCCCCCGTGGGAATGCGGGGGCGAGACAAGGAGTACGACGTGACCTACATCATCGCGCAGCCCTGTGTTGATGTGCTGGACAAGGGATGCATCGACGAGTGCCCCGTGGATTGCATCTACGAGGGTGAGCGCATGCTCTACATCCACCCGGACGAATGCGTTGACTGTGGCGCGTGTGAGCCTGTCTGCCCCGTCGAGGCCATCTACTACGAGGACGACCTCCCCGAGGAGTGGGCGGACTTCTACAATGCCAACGTGGACTTCTTCGACGACCTGGGTTCCCCCGGTGGGGCCTCCAAGGTCGGCAAGATCGACCGCGACCATCCGCTGGTCGCCAAACTTCCCCCGCAGGCCGAGTAGGGGGCATCACAACCGGGCGCCGTGCGCCTGACAGGGTGTCCCCGTGGCGCAGAGGGCATCCTGTGACAACGAATGTGTGTCGCGTCGACCCAGAGGCCGGGTCGGCGCGACACTTGTGCCGACACCCGGTGAGACATACCGGGTCCGACTCGGATGGAGAGTGCGCCGATGGGCGAGCGGCGAATGTTGACGGACCGTCTCCCGAGTTTTCCGTGGGATCGTTTGGCTCCGTACAAACGGAAGGCCGCCGAGCACGCCGATGGCATCGTCGACCTGTCGGTGGGTACACCGGTGGACCCGGTGCCGGTCACGCTCCGGCGGGCCCTGGCCGATGCCGCCGACTCCCCGGGTTATCCACAGACCTGGGGCACACCCGAGCTGCGTGCCTCGATCCAGGGTTGGTTGGCCCGCAGGCACGGGGTGCACGTGGCCGAGGGCGCGGTGATGCCCACGATCGGTTCCAAGGAGGCCGTGGCGTGGTTGCCGACCCTGCTCGGCCTGGGGGAGGGCGACACGGTCGTCCACCCGGAATTGGCCTACCCCACCTACGACGTGGGCGCGCGTTTGGCGGGTGCCACGCCGGTGGCCGCCGACGGGCTGGCTTCGTTGGGCCCGGCCCGGGTCTCGTTGGTGTGGGTGAA
This sequence comes from Candidatus Nocardiopsis merdipullorum, assembly GCA_019115445.1. Lineage (GTDB taxonomy): Bacteria > Actinomycetota > Actinomycetes > Streptosporangiales > Streptosporangiaceae > Nocardiopsis > Nocardiopsis merdipullorum. The sequence continues at coordinate 2,932 of DXDP01000476.1, read as the reverse complement.
CTCACCGAGCAACCCCACCGGTCGGGTTCTGGGCGTTCCGCATCTGCGTAAGGTCGTGCAGTGGGCGCGTGAGCGCGGAGCGATCGTCATTTCCGACGAGTGCTACCTCGACCTGGGGTGGGAGGGCACCGAACCGGTGTCGATCCTGCACCCGGATGTGTGTGATGGAACACATGAGAATCTGATCGCCCTGCACTCCCTTTCCAAGCGTTCCAACCTCGCCGGCTATCGCGCGGCCTTCATGGCAGGTGATCCCGCACTGGTGGAGGAACTGCTGGAGGTGCGCAAACACGCAGGGATGATTGTTCCCGCACCGGTTCAGGGGGCGATGAAGGCCGCTCTGGACGACGACACGCACGCCGCCGAACAGAAGGAGCGCTACCGGGCCAGACGAGAGCGTCTGCGCTCCGCCCTACGAGGCGCGGGCTGGAACATCGAGCACTCCGAGGCAGGTCTGTACCTGTGGGCCTCCCGGCCCGGTACGGACGCCTGGGGGGCCGTGACGGAACTGGCCGAACACGGCATCCTCGTCGCTCCCGGGGACTTCTACGGCCCCGCGGGGGCCGGAAGCGTGCGGGTGGCCTTCACAGCCACCGACGAGCGTGTCGAGGCAGCGGCCGAACGTCTGGCTCCTTAGCACCTTCCGAGGCCGGATCAGCGCAGGACCAGACCGTTCTCGGCGCCTTCTGCGTCGGTCCAGTCCTCGGCCCCCTCCACCCCGTCGGAGGCGGTCCAACGGTGACCGTCGTAGGCCACGGTGGTCAACCCGTACTGCTCGGCGTGGACCACCGACCACAACGCCATGGCCCAACCCAGGTCTCCGGTCTGTGGGGCCTCGATCAGGGGCAGCTCTTTCGAGTCGGCCCCGAAGACCCGGGCCAGTTCCTCTCGAGCGCCCTCGGGGTCGGGCTCGGCCTGCTGGAGCTCGGCAAGACCTTCGTCGTCGTACCAGCAGGTCACCATGGGGCCGAGGTCTCCGACCAGGGCCTCACTCATACGTTCGGACAGGTCCTCGTGCTGGTCGTAGGCCCATCCGTCGGCGCTGCGCTGGACCTGCTGCGCGGCCTCGTGGACGGGTAGTTCTCGCCACCCCTCGATGTCGGCGAGGGCGTAGTAGAAGGAACGGCTGGACTGCACCGGGTCGAGGATCTCCTCGGGCTCGCCCCATTCCTGTGAGGGGCGTTGTTGGAACAGGCCGAGGGAGTCCCGGTCCCCGTACTCCACGTTGTGGAACGTCGACTCCTGCCAGACCGTCGCGTAGGCGACCGTGACGGCCTGCCGGGGCATGTTCAGGCTGAAGGCCACACCACCGACCGTGGCCGCGTTCTCGGTCTGGTCGATGGTCATCTCGTACTGTCCCTCGGACAGGTCGAGACGGCACCCCGGCTCGGGGTCGGGCGTGCTGTCGAGCGGATCGACCGTGGTCAGCACGTAATACCCTGCAGCGACGAACAAGCCACAGACCAGACCCACGCTGAGCAGGATCTTCGTGAACGCGGAGAGTCTCCGGCGCTTACTGGGCACAGGCGCACCACCGGATGGGCAACAGGACACGTGTCGGCGCAGGTTCCGAACCAAGGGCCACCCTTGCCGTATTGCGAGCGCACTCGGCGCCACCCCGAATTGTAGCCATCGTTACGAATCGTCAGCGGGCAAATCGAAGGGGATCTGGACACAGAGGTGGTGCGACTCGGGTCACTGTTCGAGTTCTACTAACGTTGGTGGACATGACCAGCTCGTACACCAGCCCGCTGCCCGACCGGATCGACGAACTCTGGGAGCAGCGTTCCGAACTCACCCCCGACCACACCGACGCCCGGGAGATCATCACCGGTGCGATCGACCAGATCGACGAGGGCAAGGCCCGTGTGGCCTTCGTCGACCGCTCCACCGACGAGGTCGTCGTCGACGAGCGCGCCAAGCGTTCCATCCTTCTCGGCTTCAAGGTCCTGGACATGAAGGAGTGGTTGGTCGGCGACTTCCGCCACCACGACCGGGTGCCGCTCAAGACCCGCCTCGACGGGGTACGTGTCGTTCCCGGCGCCATCGCCCGTTGGGGAGCCTTCCTGGCACCGGGGGTCGTACTCATGCCCTCCTTCACCAACATCGGTGCCTACGTCGGCTCCGGGACGATGGTCGACACCTGGGCCACGGTTGGTTCCTGTGCCCAGGTCGGTGAGAACGTGCACCTGTCCGGTGGTGTCGGTGTCGGCGGCGTGCTCGAACCACCGCAGGCCTCCCCGGTGATCATCGAGGACGAGGCCTTCCTCGGCTCTCGCAGCATGGTCGTCGAGGGCGCCCGTGTACGTACCGGTGCCAAGCTCGGCGCGGGCACGATCCTGACCTCCTCCACACGGGTCTTCGACGCGGAGACCGGTGAGGAGCTGCCCCGAGGCGAGGCCCCTGCCTGGTCGGTGTGTGTCACCGCCTACCGGAACAAGAGTTTCCCCGGTGGGGAATTCGGCATGCCGGTCCTGCTCGTGCTCAAGCGCCTGGAGGAAGGCCAGGAGCACGACAAGCTCGCTCTGAACGACCTCCTCCGGGAGCACGGCGTCAACGCCTGATCGTCCACACGACGGTACGTCGGGTCGGTCCCTGCCACACGAGGGACCGACCCGGCCTTCCCTCGTGTGGACGCGGAGCCACACCCTGAACGAAAGCGGGCGAGAGCATGCTGGATCTGACCTCGAACGTGGCGGACCTGACCGCCGCACTCGTCGACGTGCGTTCGGAGAGCGGTGACGAGAAAGTACTCGCCGACATGGTGGAGGACAGGCTCCGCGCCCTGAGTCGTCTCACCGTCTCCAGGGACGGTGACGCCGTGGTGGCCCGTACCGACCTGGGGCGTGAACGTCGCGTGGTCATCGCCGGGCACATCGACACCGTGCCCATCGTCGACAACGTCCCCTCCCGGGTCGAGGGCGGGCTCTTG
>DXDP01000475.1 GCA_019115445.1 Candidatus Nocardiopsis merdipullorum | reverse complement strand
GCACGAGATCGGGTGGTTGCGTGACCGGGCCAGGGAGGCGGGACTGTACCGTCTGGCTTCCACGGCGGCGCCCCCCGACCCCGGGCCGGGTCCCCCTCGGAACGTGCGTGAACTCCTCGAACGCATCACCGACGGTTCGGCGCTCCCGCACCTGTTCTTCACCATCGAGGACCACGACACGGTGTACGAACTCTCCGACAACCGCAAGGAGACCCTGTGGGTCACCCGCGCCTGGGAGGCGATGCTCGCACTCAACGACTACGCCCGTTACCAATTCGACAACCCCGGTATCGGGCTCGGTTTCCACTCCTACCTGAAAGAGACCCCCGACGGTTACCGGGTGATACCCGTCAAACGCCTGGCCTCCCAGGAGTCGGACTATGTCCGCAATCGTGGCAAACTCAACGAGAAGCGACTGTTCCCGGTCCCCCACGAGGTCGACCCCAGTGGCCGGATCCCCATGTACGCACACATCAAACTGGACATCGAGTACGGCATCTGCCCGCGCATGTACTTCTTCCCCCACCTGGGGGACGGCACCACCAACCGCATCTACGTGGGGTATCTGGGACGCCACCTGCCGGTACAGCAGTCGAACTGAAGTGAGTCCTGGCGTACATACCCTGGGGCCGTGACCGAAACGAACACGAAGACACCAGGAGCGGACGCGACCACTGCTCTTTCCGAGAAGGAGTGGCGGCGAAGAGCCGCGCGGCACGCCGCGCGCGTGGATGCACTCACCACCGACCACCTGCGTCGACGTCACGCGGGCGAACGGCACCCCGTCGAGGACTTCCTGTTCACCTACTACAGCCTCAAACCCGCCCAACTACGCCGATGGCACCCCGGAGTGGGCACGGTCCTGCTCGGTGAGGGCGCCCGTGAGCTACTGGGGAACCGTTTCTACACCGAGACCGACGCCGGTGTGGAACTGGACGTGCCCGCGTTCCTGGCCGCCCGACCGGTGACGGACTTCGTGGAGCGTTTGTTGTCCGCAGTAGCCGCACGCCCGGCACACCTGGGCTGCTTCGGTCTGCACGAGTGGGCGATGGTCTACCGCGCCGACGAGGTCCGGCACACACAGGTCCCTCTACGGCTGGGCAGCAAAGGCACCGACCGTGTGGTGGAGTCCCACCGCATCCAGTGTTCGCACTTCGACGCGTTTCGCTTCTTCACCGATGCCGCACGTCCCCGCAACACTTTGCGCCCCACCCGCCGGACACAGATCGAGTTGGACCAGCCCGGTTGTCTGCACGTGACCATGGATCTGTACAAGTGGGCCTACAAGCTCATCCCGGCGGCACCCTCGGAGCTGGTCACGGACTGCTTCGCCCTGGCCCGTGAGGTACGGACCCTGGACATGCGTGCCTCGCCGTACGACCTGCGTGAGTGGGGGTATGAACCGGTCGAGATCGAAACGGCCGAAGGCAAGGCCACCTACATGGAGTACCAGCGGGATTTCGCCGCGCAAGGCGCCGTGCTGCGTGAACGCCTGCTCGAGGTGTGCCGGGCCCTGCGCGCGCACGCCCGAACGTCCCGGCAGACGTGAGCTCCTCCGGACAGTCCTCTTTGCCACTCCCTCACTGGTGGGACCGTGATACGCCGCTTCACAAACCGTATGAACGCCCGTTTCCTGGACCCACGTGGCCCGAGCGCCCCGGCCCCGGCTCGGGTCCTCTTCTGGTTGACGTTGTCGTCCGCGGCCGTGGCACGGGTCGCCGTGGCCCACTTCGAGGGGCAGTTCTTTCCCGTCGATTTCCCCCACCACCCGGTCACCTACTTCGCCCTGTGGGCTTCCGTGGTACCGATGCTGCTGCTCTGGCCGCTCCTGCCGTGGACACCGGAGGCGAGTGGCCGGGACAAACTGGCTTCGCTCGGTTTTCTGGTCACAACGTACGCTCTGTTCCCCGTACTGGACTTCGGCGTCCACTCGTTGATGTTCCTGGCCGTGGCCCACGCGGTGTGCGTGTTCGGCAAGGTCGGAGGGGCCGCGACCTCCTTCACCTTCGGCCTGGTCAACCTGGTGGTCCAAACACTGCACCCGAAGATCCCCCAGACGCTGGTGTTGACCAACGCCGCCGTACTGGCCGCCTTCGGTCTTGGGGTGACCGCGATGGTCTCCCTCCTCATCTCCGCCGCCGAACGTGCCCGGCGTACCCGGGAACTGCTGACGGAGCTGGCCGAGGCACATCACGCCCTGCGCCACTACGCCGCCCGCACCCGGGAACTTGCCGTGGCCGAGGAACGTACCCGGATGGCCCGGGAGATGCACGACAGCACCGGCCACTACCTGACCGCGATCAATGTGTGCCTGGCCAACGCGGAACGGTCCACCACCGAGTTGTCCGACCGATCACGCGAGGACATCGGGGAAGCCCGCGAGCTCGCCAAGGAGGCACTGGCCGAGACCCGTCGATGGGTGCGCGCACTCAAACCGCTGAACATGGAGGGCCGTACCGGGTTCGAGGCGATCCGGGCACTGACCGAGACCTTCGTCGAAACCGGTGTCACAACCACCTTCCACGCAGACGGCGTCTGGCCGGAGGACATGGACGGCGAGTCCGAACTCGCCGCCTACCGAGCCGCTCAGGAAGGACTGACCAACGCCCTGCGCCATTCCGGGGCCGACCGGATCGAGGTGAGTGTCTCGGTCCTGCCCGGGTCCGTCCTGGTCGAGGTGGCCGACAACGGCAGCGGTGCCTCCGTGGACGCTGCCGCTTCGGGGTTTGGTCTGTCCGCCCTGTCCGAACGTCTGCGCATACTCGGTGGAGAGCTACGTGGCCACGATCGGCCCGGGGGCGGGTTCGTGTTGGTCGCCGAAGTCCCCCTGCGTCCAGCGACGGCCCTGGAGGCACACACATGACCGATGTCCGTACACCCCAGGGACCGGTGCGGGTCCTTGTCGTCGACGATCAGCCCCTCATGCGCCGTGGCCTGGCACGCCTGTTGGCCGGTGAAGAAGGCATCGAGGTCGTGGGCCAGGCCGAGCACGGCCGGGCCGCCCTTGATTTCCTCGCCCGGTGTGCCGCAGACACGCGACCCCACGTGGTTCTTGTGGATGTCCACATGCCGGTGATGGACGGGATCACCCTGATCGGCCGGCTCGTCGAGGAACACCCGGGAACGGCCTCGGTGATCCTCACGACCTTCCAGGAGGACGAGTACCTGTTCGAGGGCCTGCGCGCGGGCGCTCGGGGTTACCTGCTCAAGGACGCCGAACCCGAGGAGGTCGCAGACGTGCTGCGCCGGGTCGCACACGGGGAGAGCATCCTGACCGGGGCCGTCGCCGACCGGCTCATCGGCGCCCTGGGCGCCCCTGCCCCGGCCCCCTCTCCGTCCCCACCGGCCCGGCCGTCGGAGGAGGAGGCGGACCCACTGACCGAACGGGAACTGGAGATCTCCCGACTCATCAGCGAAGGTGCCGCGAACCGGGACATCGCCCGGACCCTGTTCATCACCGAGGGGACCGTGCGCAACCACGTCACGAACGCACTGCGCAAGCTCGATCTGCGGGACCGCACCCAGCTGGCGCTCTGGTACGCACGTACACGTGGTTGAGCCACTCGCCACCGGGCCCTACCAGGCAATGAGCATTCCCCACAGACCTGCGCCCCCGATGACGAGGGAACACATCACCGACACCACGAACACCGGCACGTGCAGCCACCTCCACCGGCCGGCCTCCACCGGCACCCGACGGAAGTGCCGAAGACCGACGGTGACACCGACCACCACCACACCGACACTCACCGCCCAGAACACGGGAGGCACCAGCGTCCACGCCCCCATCCGCAGGAAGTACAGGGCCCAGGCGACATTCCCGAGAGACAACGACACCACACGCAACCGGTCCAACCGTCGCTGGGTGATCAGGGTGCGACGACGCGCCATCAGGGCGATCAACAGCAGTGGGGGGACGATGAGACCGATCGAGGTCAGAACACCTTGTAGAGGGGCGATACCGTTGTCCACCCGCTCGGGGGCGTCGCTGAGCAGTTCACCGGCGAGCACCGGTGCTTCCACCGAGAAGGAGTTGGCCATGACCACCACGGCTTCTTCCTCACTCATCGCGATCATGGTCCGTACACCCGGAAGCCCGCCACTGCTCCAGGTCATCTCACCGACTCCGGCGTACTCCCACTGGAACCATCCCATTCCCAGGTCGACCGAAGTGATCTCGGTGTCGTCGATGTCCTGGTCCGTGAGGACATCACCGGTGACATCGGGGTGTACCGGTTCGAGTGCGGCGAGCCCCGGAGCGGACCCGTCGGTGACGGCGGTGATGAAACGCACCAGGTCGGCGGGGGTACTCCACGTGCTGATCCCCGCCGCCGCGTAGTCGGTGTTGCGCCACTCCTCGACCCGAGCCCCCGGGCCCACGTGCGGTACGGCACCACCCTCGGGCACCCCATCGCCGGAGATCACCGTGTCGTCCATGCCCAAGGGGTCCAGGACTCGTTCGCGCACAAGTTCCTCGTAGGGTGTGCCGCTCTCCTCCGCCAAGGCTTCGCCGAGCACCGCGTAACCCATGTTGGAGTACACGAACGTTCCCGGGGCCACGGCCGTGGCCCGGGGCAGGTACTCCCGTGCCGGCATGGACGTGCGGTAGAGGTCACCCAGGACCTGACCCCGCAGGATCCCACCGGGGTCGTCCCCCACCGGTACCGCTGACAGCCCGGCGTGGTGCGTGGCCACTTCCTCCAGGGTCGCTGCGGCCACCGCCGGGTCGGCGAAGTCGACCTCCGGGAAGACTTCCGCCAACGTCCGGTCCAGGGACGTCTCCCCCTTCTCCACCATGTCGATCAAGGTCATCCCGGTGAACGCCTTGAACACCGAAGCGGTCTCGAAGGGGGTGTCCGGACCCACCGGCGCGGAGCCGTCCGCGGTACCTCCGTCGGCCCACTCCACATCGTCGGGATCATCGACGGGAAAGCGTGCCGTGACCAGCCCTTGCACCAGATCGGGGTCGACAGCGGCCTCCAGGTCGGTGACCAGTTCGGGATCGCCCTCGAAGGTCAGGTCCGGGTCGGGCCCGTACGGCAGGAGCAGAAAAGCGGTCACGGCCGCGACCGCTCCGAGGACAAAACCGGTGAACCAGGTCCGGCGCGGTGCCGGCGGGGCAAGGGACCTGCGCCCGGCGGGCGGAGTGTGTGTCTCACACGGGGCGGTGTTGGTGTGCTCGGAGGTGGGGCTCATGTCCACCGATCCTTGCGCGCGGCTCCTCTCGCGGACCAGTCACCGCCGTCATGGTGGAGTCGGTCCACGACCATGACGGCGGTCATGGATATTCATGGCGGCGGTCATGATCTGCGCTCACACGCTGGGAACACGGTTCACCTCCGAGTATTCTCCGGTGGTCGGTCGATCCCGCCCCACCCGAAAGGTTCTCCCGTGCCCAACCCCCACACCGACCCCGACATCGTGCTCCATGAGCGGTGGTTCCCCAACCCCCTGTGGATGAAGGTCGTTCTGGGGCTGACGGCCCTGATCGGGTGCCTCATGTTGTTTCTGGTGCTCGGAGAAGCCGCCGAGGACGGGCCCTTCACCTTCGTGGCGGTGTTCCTGCTCATCGTGATCAGCATGATCGCCCTCCCGATCGTCGTGGCCCGGGCACACGTGGGCGTGCGCCTGTACTCCGACCGGATGATGATCACCTTCTGGCCGATCTGGCGCAGAACCTTCCCCTTGGAGCGGGTCACCCGGGTCGACACCTCCCCGGTCAGCGCCATGGGTGACTACATGGGGGTGGGGTTGCGCAAGGGCCACGACGGCCGGACCGGGCTGCTCATGGGCAGCGGCACCGGGGTGGAGGTGGACCTGGCCGACGGCACGAAGTACACCGTGGTCCACCCGGAGCAGGAAGAGGCCGAGGAGACGGCCCGTCTCATCGAGGAGTACCGTGCCCGTTGAGCAGGACCACAGGGGCCACCGGTCATGTCCTGTCCCGTACCGAGGCCGAAATCACCTTCCTCGAAGGACGAACCGGCTGTTGTCCCGCAGGGCCTTGACGATCTCCGCGGGGGCCCTGTCAGGAGAACCGGCGTCATAGGGAGGCTGTGGGTCGTATTCGGTACCCAACTGGATCCGTTGGGCCACCGAGTCCCCGAAGGTACGCCCGGCCAGGGTGAGGGCCATGTCGATACCGGAGGAGACCCCGGCGGCCGTGACGTACTTGCCGTCGATGACCACTCGCTCCCCGGTGGGCTCGACCCCGTGGGCGGGCAACTGGTCCAGGGCGAGCCAGTGCGAGGTGGCACGATGCCCCTCCAACAGACCGGCCGCGGCCAGGATGAGCGACCCGGTGCACACCGAGGTCATCCACGTGCTCGTGGCATCGACGGTGCGCAGCCACTCATGGACGGGGCCGTCGTCCATGAGGACGCTCTGACCGGGGCCACCAGGTACCAGCACGACCTCGGGATCGGTCAGTTCGTCCAGCTCGGTGTCCACCGAGAGTCCGAGGCCTCCCCGGTGGGCACGGACCAGGCCACGACGCTCACCGACGAAGCGGATCACAACACCTGGTAGAGCGGAGAGGATTTCGTAAGGGCCCACGGCGTCGAGTGCCGTGAGGTCGTCGAACAGCAAGATCGCGATACGCATATCGGTCCTCGGTGAGTGTGGTGGCCAGGGGTGTGGCTCAGGTATGGGTGGTCGACCGGAAGCGACTCCGGTAGGCGGTCGGCGTACAGTCCAGAGCGCGCACGAAGGCACGCCGCATCGCCTCGTAGGTGCCGTAACCGCTGACGCGTGCGATGGCGGTGACGCCGTCGTCACCGCCTTCCTCCAACAGTCGGCGGGCGGTCTCCAGACGGACCCGGTCGACATAGCGGCCCGGAGGGGTTCCGACCTCCTCAGTGAACAGACGGGCGAACTGGCGGGG
>DXDP01000044.1 GCA_019115445.1 Candidatus Nocardiopsis merdipullorum | reverse complement strand
GACACCGAACCTTCCGCCCCCGACCCCCGGACCACAGAGGCCCGCGCTGTTCCCGGTCGGATCGATGTCGACAAGACCCCGGGCGGCGGGGCTGGTCCTCGTCCCGGCTCCGGCCCGCCCATGCCTCCTGCGGGTACGCCCCCGCCCGGACAACCACCGCGCCCGGCGCGCCCGGTGGGTGGACCTCGAAGCAGCGCCCCGGAGCAGAGACCGCCTGCTCCGCCGCCTTCGGGTCCACCCTCCGTCGGCCCGCAAGGTGTGCCTCGTGCTGCCCACTCCGGCCCGGCCGGTCCGCCCTCGGGGCCGAAACAGGGCGTCTCGCAGCCGATACCCGAAGGGCCGAGGTCTGTGCCGCCTCCCGGGCCTTCGCCCAACGGTCCCACTCACGTGGGAGCTCAGCCTTATGCACCGACCACCGTCACGGTCACTCGACCGGCACAGGAGAAGAGCCCCGATGCGGACAAGAAAGGCAAACGCTCCCGTAAGCCCCTGCTGATCGCTTTCGCGGTCGTGGCGGTGCTCTTTCTGATTTTGGGGGCGAGCGGTACGTTCTACGTCCTGGACCGGTTCGGCTACCTCGCCTTCCAGGCGGACGGGCCCGACGACGTGGTGGCCGAGGAGGACCCTTCACCGTCGCCGACGCAGAGCGCGGACATCGAGGCGGACCGGACCGAGCCCAACACCGAAGGGTCCGGCGAGGAGCCGACCGAGGAGTCCGTACCGGGCGGCGACGAGATGTTCCTGACCCAGATGGACCCGGTCGAGACCCAGAACGGCAGCTGGGGGGCGGGACGTGCGGAGATGGACGGTGACAGTTACAACCGTGCATTGCGCACCACCGAAGGGTGCTTCCGCGGGTGTGTTGCCTGGGCGGAGTACAACCTCGGCCGTGACTGGGACGCCTTCACCGCCACGATCGGACTGGACGACAACTCCCGATCGGGGCAGTCGGTGACCTTTGCCATCTACCTCGACGACGAGGTCGAATGGCAGGAGACCGCGACCCTGGGGGAGGTCCTGGATCTCGAGGTCGACGTGTCCGATGCGCTGCGCATGCGTTTGGAGACGGAGATCGAGGCGGACGACGTCATGCCCATCTGGGCAGATCCGACGGTGTTCGGCGCCTGAAGTGTCCACCGCACGTGTTCGACGGTTGCACAGAAGGTCCCCGAAAGTGCAAGGACGCCCCGCGCAGATGCTGCGCGGGGCGTCCGAGACAGCACGGGTGTGCTGTCAGGTACGCCAACCGCCGCGTTTGTCGGCCAGGTTCAGGGCCGTGGTGACCAGCGGTACGTGGCTGAACGCCTGGGGGAAGTTGCCGACCTGTCGACCTTCTCGCGGGTCCCATTCCTCGGCGAGCAACCCGACGTCGTTGCGCAAGGACAACAGTCGCTCGAACAGTTCATTGGCCTCTTCCTCCCGGCCGATGGACAGCAGCGCGTTGGCCATCCAGAAGCTGCACGCCAGGAAAGCACCTTCCTTGCCCGGGAGCCTGTCGGCGGAGGAATCCAGGTCGGTGCGGTAGCGCAGTACGAACCCGTCCATCATGAGGTCCTCACGGACCGCCTCGATGGTTCCGATGACGCGGGGATCGTCGTAGGGCAAAAAGCCGACCTCGGGGATGAGCAGCAGGGCCGCATCCAGCTCCTTGCTGCCGTAGTACTGGGTGAAGGTGTTGCGATCGGGGTCGTAACCGTACTCGCACACCTCGGCGTGGATGGTGTCGCGCAGGGCCGACCACCGTTCGATGGGGCCCTCCTTGCCGAATTCCTCGATGCTGCGTACCGCACGATCGGCAGCCACCCAGGCCATCACCTTGGAGTGCACGAAGTGCTGACGTGGGCCGCGGACCTCCCACAGGCCCTCGTCGGGCTCGTCCCAGCACCACTCCAGATAGTTGACCAGGGAGCGCTGCAGGGCCCACAGGTAGTCGCTGCCACTGATGTCGAACCGGCGGCCCAGGTGCAAAACGTCCATGACCTCGCCGTACACATCCAGTTGGTACTGGCCCACCGCGGCGTTGCCGATGCGTACCGGTCGTGAGTTCTCATACCCCGGCAGCCAGTCGGCCTCCCATTCGGTGAGTCTGCGCTCACCGCGGATGCCGTACATGATCTGCATGAGTTGTGGTTCCCCGGCCACGGCACGTACCAGCCATTCGCGCCAAGCCATGGCTTCGTCCTTGTACCCGGAGCGGATGAGTGCTTCCAGGGTGATGGTGGCATCACGCAGCCAGCAGTATCTGTAGTCCCAGTTGCGAACACCACCGATCTCCTCGGGCAGGGAGGTGGTGGGTGCGGCAACGATCCCACCCGTGGGCCGGTAGGTCAGGGCCTTGAGGGTGATGAGAGAACGGATGACGGCTTTTCGGTGAGGACCGTTGTAGGTGCACTGGTCGACCCAGTTCTCCCAGAAACGCTCGGTGCGGGAGAGCGCCTTCTCCGCGTCCAAGTGGTCGGACTCGATCACCTGGGAGGGATGCCAGGTCATGACGAAGGGCACGCGTTGTCCCGCGGTGACGGTGAAGGTGGCGTCGTGGGTGAAGTTGTGGCCCTGCAAGGGGACGGGGGTGCTGAGCCAGACGGCGTCGGGTCCGGCGATGGCCACCAGTTCGGTCCCGGCACGGTGCACCCACGGCACCACGTGTCCGTAGTCGAAGCGCAGGCGCAGGTCGGTTTCCATACGCACCGACCCGCTCACCCCCTCGACGATGCGCACCACGTGTGGGGTGCCTCCGCGTGGAGGCATGAAGTCGATGACACGCACCGTCCCGGTGTCGGTGTCCCACTCCGATTCCAGGATGAGTGTTTGGCCTCGGTAACGGCGACGGGTCGCTCGAGGGTCACCCTCGGCCGGGCGCATGGTCCAGCAGCCGTTCTGTTCATCGCCGAGCAGCGCGGCGAAGCAGGCGGCGGAGTCGAAGTCCGGCAGACATGCCCAATCCATGGAACTGTCCCGACCGACCAGTACGGCTGTCTGCATGTCGCCGATCATTGCGTAGTCTTCAATCCAGCCGGGCATACGGCTTCACCCCCGTCACGTAGCCATGGTCGTTGCGGTTGGCGCCGCCCCTCATACCCTGCGCGGACGGGATTTTGTCGCCCGATTGCGCTCTGTTTTCACGCACTCTCCACCGGGGTCGCGTTCCTGCCTCCACCTTGCGGGCCTGCTCTGTTCGATGGTGAGGTTCGCCGTTCGGGTCATGAACTCGCTTCTTCCCCCAGCCGGCCGTCACTGCTTCGTCTTTTGGTATGTGCCCACACTCGAGCGGACGAAAAGGTGGGTCCGCCGGAGGCCTGCCGACACGGTCCTGAAGAACCGATCGCCGTGGTTGGCGATCTGTTTGCCTTCCACGGAGGTCCCGTTGCCCACACGTGCATGTGCAGAGGAAGACGTGGAGAGATTTGGGGTGAATTACGGTGGTTCTCGGAGAGAAGCCATAGCGCAATGATCAACCAAGCGTGAAAAGCGCATTACCGAGCCGGCCGAGTCGCTGCCTCGGGAAAAGGGCCGGACACGCGGAACAACGGCAGGAACACCTGGGCCAACGGGCCGATGGACAACGCAAAGACCAGTGTCCCCACACCCACCGTGCCACCCAGGAGAAAGCCGCTGATCACCACGGTGACCTCGATGAGCGTGCGCGCCAGACGGACCGACAACCCGCGCTCCGCCAGACCCGTCATGATCCCGTCACGGGGACCCGGGCCCAAGCCGGCGCCGATGTAGCAGCCGGTGGCCACCGCACACGTGACCACCCCAAGGGCCAGCAGGAACGCTCGCACCACGAGGGAATCGGTTTCCGGCAGCAACCACAGGAACAGATCCACGCTCATGCCCACCACGATCACGTTGCTCACAGTGCCCAGCCCAGGACGTTGACGCAGCGGGATCCACAAAAGCATGAGCAGGAAACCCACGATCACACTCCAGGTGCCGATGGACAACCCGGTCTGGTGGGACAACCCCTGATGCAACACGTCCCACGGCATCGCACCCAGTTCCGCATGCACGAGCAGAGCGCCACTGAGCCCGAACAGGACCAACCCCACGTACAGCTGCACCAGACGCCGGAGCCGGGGGCGCGGTAGTACCGGGGTGATCATGACCCGGCCGACGAAAGAAAACGCACGTTCACGCGAAGAGCGGTCAGGGGCGGACACGGCAGCCTTTCGGACGGTGCCACATGGGTGGCGAACACGGAAATTTTGGGGCCAAGCATGGGCCACCCAAGTACTATGACCGCATAAACAATGAATTTGAAGTGCCAATTTCGAAGAGTGGATCGAAAGTGAGGAGAGTCTCGTGGTGAGGCGGACCGGCAGGTTCTCGGGAGCGCCCCGAGGACGGATCGGAGAATTGTCCGTTGCGGGCAGCGGTACCCGCCGTATCAACGGGCACCTGCTCGCCCGACTCATCGGTGAGGCGCCTTTGGAACGCCCCTACTACCTGTTCATCGCACGTGCGGTCAGCGAGCTGGTCCTGGACGGGCGAGTACCCACCCACACCCGCCTGCCGGCCGAGCGTGACCTGGCCACGGCCCTGGGGGTCAGCCGCAACACCATCACCGCCGCCTACACCTGGTTGCGTGACAACAGTTTCCTGGACAGCCGTCAGGGCGCGGGCAGCTGGACGATCCTGCCCGACTCCGGAGGTCATGGACGCTCACCGTTTGCCCCGACGACCGAGGACATCGACCTGGGCGTGGCAGCCCCACCCGCCGTGGAAGGCTTGAGGGAGGCCGCATTCCGGGCCTCCGATCAGCTCGCCGCACACGTGGGAGGGATCGGCTACTACCCCTACGGGCTGCCGGAGCTGCGGCACGCCATCGCCCGCCGCTACGTCGAGCGTGGTCTGCCGACCACCCCCGAGCAGATCTTCGTCACCAGCGGCGCCCAACAGAGCATCACGTTGGTCATGGACATGCTGCTGGAGCCGGGCGAGGACGTGCTGGTGGAATCACCCACCTACCCCCACGGTCTGGACGTCGCGCGCCGTAACGGGGCACGGATCCGCACCACCGGGGTCACGTCACAGGGCTGGGACATGGAGTACCTGGTCGACTCCTTCCGGCAGTGGAAACCTGCGCTGGCCTACCTGATCCCGGACTTTCACAACCCCACCGGTGCGCTCATGGACGACGAGGAACGTCAAGTCCTGGTGCGTGAGGCCCGCCGGAACGGAACCCATCTGGTGGTGGACGAGTCCGTGGTCGAACTCGCCATCGACTCCGGAGACCTTCCCGCACCGGTGGCCGCACACGACACGGACGGGCGTGTTCTGACG
>DXDP01000474.1 GCA_019115445.1 Candidatus Nocardiopsis merdipullorum | reverse complement strand
TGGACCTGGAGGCCTACATGGACCGGATCGGCCACGACGGCCCACGCGAACCCACCCTGGAAACACTGCGCACACTCCAGGCGGCACACCTGGACGCGATCCCCTTCGAAGGCCTGGACTCCGTCCTGGGCCGGGACGTGCACATCGACCTGGTGTCCGTGCAGGACAAGCTGATCCGTCGCCGCAGAGGCGGGTACTGCCACGAACACAACACCCTGTTCGCCACGGTCCTGGACCGGTTGGGTTTTCGGGTGACCGGACGCGCGGCCCGCATCCTCATGGGCGCGGACGAACACCGGATCGGCCCGGTGAGCCACTCCATCCTGTCCGTGGAGGTGGACGGTGTGGACCACCACGTGGACGTGGGGGTCGGCAACACCGGGCCGCGAGGCCCCATCCCGCTGGTGGAAGGTGACCAGACCGCGACCGGACCCTGGGTGTACCGGATGGAACGCACCGACCTGGGCCACTGGCTGCTGCGGTTGCGTCGCCCAGACGACTGGTTCAACGTCCTTCAGTTCACCGAGGAGCCCTACTACCGGGCCGACTACGCCGTCCACAACTTCTTCTCCTCCAAGAACCCCTCGTCACCGTTTGTGCGACGGATCGTGGTGGAACACAACGGGGGCCACGTGCGCCGGTCACTGGCCGACCTGAAGCTGAGCGCCTTCCACCCGAGCGGGGAACGGCAAACCCAGGACCTGACCCCCGAGGAGATCCCGCACGTCCTGCGTTCGGTGTTCGACCTGCACCTGCCGGAGGAACACGAACAAGCCCTGGTGGCCCGCGCACACACCCTGGACACACAATGACGGACGGGGCCGGGCGCCCCTGGTCGGTGACCCACCCCCTCGAAGGGTCGGGTTCACCCGCCCAGGATCGCGCCGATGTTGACCTCGGTACCGATGAACATCGACCCGACGATGAGCACGAGCAACCCCGGCAACAGCGTCACGGCGGTGATCATGGTCACGCGCGGGTTGAGTCGTTGGGCCTTGCGCCGCATGTACTGGGCGTCGGCGCGGCGCATGTCCTGACTGATGTCGACAAGGGTGTCACCGAGTGGGGCGCCAAGTTCCTCCGCCTGCTGGATGGCGGTGACGAACTTGCTGAGGGACTCGTTGCGGTTACGGCGGCGCAGGATCTCGAAGGCCTCCCGGCGGGAAGTGCCCAACTCCATCTGTTGCAGGGTGATCTTGAACTCGTCGGACAGTACACCCGGCATGGAGTCGGCCACGCGTTCGACCGCGGCACGAAACGACATACCGGCGTTGACGGTCACCGCGAGCACGTCCAGGAAGTCCGGTAGTTGCGACTGGACCTTGTCGGCGCGTTCCTGACCCTGCACATACAGGCTCAGGTCGGTGAGGAAGACGAACGCGAGCACCACCACGCCGATGAACGGGTGGCCGGTGAAGAACATGAGCACACCGAGGCCGCCGTACAGGGCGACCTCGCCGACCTTGCGGCGCACGTACCGCTCCACGGTGAGCCCCTCGGGCCGCCCGGCCGCCTCGATGCGTTCGGAGATCGTCCGGTACGGGCGCTCGCCCAACGAAGCCAGGACACTGTTGGTGAAGGGACGCCCGATCGCCTCGGTGATCCGGTGCAGAACGAAGGTCTGTTCCGAACGGACCCGGACCCGGGGGCGTTCGGCCTCCTCCACGCTCACCCGGGTCTGTGACATCAGCAAGGACACGCTGTAAAAGACCAGGAGCACAAGGAGTGCGCAGGCCAGCGCGATCGTGAACGGCAACACGAAGGGGCCCGGTTCGAAGTCGGACATCGCTCGCTCCCTCTTTACAGGTCGAACTTGGTGATGCGGGACACCAGCAGGAACCCGACGGTGAACAGGGCGGCGACCACCAGCAGCACGAGAACGCCGGGCACGGTCGTGGTCATCACACGCATGATGCCGGGCTCGATGGCGTTGATGAGAAACACCGCGCCCACCGACATCGCACCGAGCGCCCACACGGTGCTGGTGGTCTCGCTGAGGATGGTGCCTACCTCGCGCCGGGTCTCCTTGCGGGTCTCCAACGTGGTGGCGATGTTGCGCAGCGCCGTGACCAGGGAGCCACCGGATCGGGACGCCACCACCAGGGTGGACAACAGCACACCCAGTTCCCGGGAAGGCATACGTTCACGAAGTTCGAGGACCGCCTCCTCAAAACTTGCGCCGAGCTTCATCGATTCGGCCAACCGGCCCAGCTCCTCACCGGCCGGGCCGTCGAGTTCCTCGGCGGCCATGGCCACCGCGGTGGGCAACGCCAGACCGGCGGAGGTCGCATTTCCCAGGACCCGGGCCAGGTCGGGCAGCTGGGCGGTGAACTCCTCACGCCGCTTGGTCTCTGCACGGTTGAGGTAGGAAAAGAACAGGAACGCCACCCCGACGGCGGCCAACAACCCGAAGAACGGGGCAAGTACCTGCCACACGACGACCACCGCCAGCAGTGCACCGGCCACAAGGGCCACCACGAACGTCGACAGGCGCACCTCCGCACCGGAACGGGCGATACGCCGGTGCAAACGCCCACCCCACTGGGTACGAAACAGCACCACCTCGAGCCGGGCCATGGGCCCTGCCGCTTCCTGCTCGGCGCGGGCCAGGGCGCTGCGTTCGGCGATCATCCGGCGCTGCTGGGTGCCGGCGATGAACTCCCACAGAGCCCACAGCGCCACGGCCAGGACCGCGACCAGACCGCCCAGGACGGCCAGAAGGTGCCAGTCGGCCAGAAACTGCCAGTTCACCGGGGTTCCTCTCTCACGGGCGCGGGTGGGGGGTGGTGCCGGGCGGTTCACTTGCCACGACGCCGAACACGGCGGGGATGGTTTCCCCGACGTGGTGGATGCGGCCCGCGACGTGCCGGGGCAGCGGGAAGTGCCGGAACTTGCCCTCCACGGCCCGGTTGGGGCCGATGGGCAGCGCGTCGAACCGCAGGACCGAGTCCAACCGAAACTGTTCACGGCGACGAGAGGAGACCACCGCGATCTCGTCGACCCGCCGGGAACCGTCGGGCCACCGGCCCAGGTGCACGATCGCGTCGACGGCGTTGTTGATCTGGTCGCGGACCGCGTCGTAGGGCACGTGCCCCTCACCCATGGTGGCAAGGGACTGCAGCCGGTGGATGGCGTCCTCGGCGGAGTTGGCGTGCACGGTCACCAACGACCCGTCGTGGCCGGTGTTCATGGCCTGGAGCATGTCGATGGTCTCCGAACCACGAACCTCACCGACGATGATGCGGTCGGGCCGCATACGCAGGGCGTTACGGACCAGATCACGGATGGCGATCTCGCCGCGGCCCTCGATGTTGGCCGGCCGGGACTCCAGGCGCACCACGTGCTCCTGCATGAGTTGGAGTTCGGCGGAGTCCTCGATGGTGACGATGCGTTCGGTCGCGGGGACAAACGCCGACATCGCGTTGAGGAACGTGGTCTTACCGGTCCCGGTGCCGCCGGAGACCACGATGTTGAACCGGGCCCGCACCATGGCGGCCAACAGGATGCCGGTGGCCGGGTCCAGGCTGCCCATCCGGATGAGTTCCTCGATGGGGTAGGGCTTGGGGAAACGCCGGATGGTCAGGATCGGCCCCGACAGCGACAGCGGCGGGATGATCACGTTGACGCGTTCACCGGTGGGCAGACGGGCATCCACCATGGGGGAGGACTCATCGACCCTGCGGTTGACCAGGGACACGATGCGGTCGATGGTCTGGTACAGCTGGTCCTCGCCGTTGAAGGTGGCATCCACGCGCCGCATGCGCCCGTCACGTTCGATGAAGATGTTGTCGGGGCCGTTGACCATGATCTCGGTGATGGTCTCGTCGGCCAGCAGGGGTTCCAACACCCCCAGGCCCAAAGCTTCGTCGACCACGCGGCGGATCAACATCGACCGTTCACGTTCGGACAGCACCGGGCCCTCGCGGGTGAGGATGTGCCCGACGACCTTTTCCAACCGGACCCGGCGCTGGGCCATGGTCAAACGGGTGAGGTCCTCGAGGTTGATCTCCTCCAGCAGGCGCCGACGCCAGTGTGTGACGCTGCCGCGGTCGGCGCGTCCTTCCGAGGCGCGGTCCTCGTCGAGCCGGGCCTTCAGACTCATGGTGTGCCTTCCCCTCGTTCACACATGCGGCATGTCCACACGTCTGGTCAAAGTCAGGTCGAAGCCGACCGAGGAGAACACGATCGGCAGCGGGTGGGAGACCTCCACGTAAAAACCATCGCTGTCGTTGACCCCGCTGGTGACCTGGGCGCCGTCGAGCCAGGACGGCAGGGCCTGTCTGGCGGTGAGCGAGGCCCCCGCAAGCTGGTGGGTGCTTTCCACGTGTTGGCCGCCCGCCACGCGTGCGCCCGCGCGGGCCGCCGATTCCAGGCGTTCGGCGGCCACGAACGCAAAGAACGCCTCCAGTGCCACCACGGCGGTGAGCAGCAGGATCGGAAAGACCGCGGCAAATTCCAACAGTGGCCCGCCCCGGTCGGAGTCGCGGTGCCGCCTGCCGGGCGACAAGGGTGGAAGTGGGCCGCGGTGGGCCCGTGCGTGTGAGGGGTGATGTGTACTCATCGGGTGGGCTCCAAGGGGTCGACCTCGGGCACGACGACGGCCTCACCGGTGATGTCCCACGGCCCGGAGACCCCGGGCAGGAACACGGGCACCGCCATGGTGGCCCGGGCGAACCCGGTGCCGTCCCGGTCCACGACGGTGATGGTGAGAACGTCCTCGCCGTCCCACGGGGCACGGATACGTTTACGGGCCTCCTCGTCGATACGGGACGGCTCGTCGGGGGTGATGGCGGCCTGCCGGGCGGCCTCGGCGGCGGCGTGCGAGGTGTACATGGACGTCAGCCCGATGAGGACGACCTGCCACACCAGGGCCAGGGCGAGCATCAGGAACGGCACCACGGCGGCGAACTCCACGATGATCCCGCCCCGGTCCTCACGGTGACCCCGACCGGCCCTGGACCGGGGTCGCCGGTGTTCAACCACCGAACCCACCCGGTCCCGGGCGTGGGCCGCCGTACCGGGGGCCGGTCGGTGTGGGGGAGTGGCCGTTACCGTCCCGGGTGGAGGTGAAGGCGTCGAGGAAACCGGACACGTCCCGGGTGGATGGCCCCCCTGAACCGGCCCGGGCACGCCCACCACCGGATGGGGTGGGCGGTGCGCCCTTGCCGTCACTGCGGCCGGGGGGTGGTGCGGGGGAGGTCAACAGGTCCAGTTCGGCGGCCAGGCGGGAGAACGCCTTGCGCAACCCCTCGTCGGTGACCTTGGTCGGGTCGCCGTTGTTCTCCCCCGGTTCCAACCCCCGGTAGGAGGCGGGCACGGCGGTGCGCAGCACCGTGGTGTTCAACAGGTGACGCAGGAAGTCCGGTTGGATCTCGTTCCGCCGGCTGTGCCGGGTCACCAGGGTGAACACCTCCTCCTGGGCGCGGACCTGAAGGCGCTCCCACATGGCGACCAGACGTTGGGCCCCCCGGGTGGAGGGCACGTCGGGGGTGACGGTCACGATCGCGGTGTCGGCCATCTCCACGGCCATGGCGGTGGCCTCGTTCATGGTGGCGCCGCAGTCCACGACGACCAGCTCGTAGCGGGACCGCAGGGCGTTCAGGACCCGGCGGGCAACACGCGCGGTCACGTCCTCGCCGCGTTCGCCGTGTTCGGGGGCCAGCAGCACGTGGGGTCCACGCGGGTCCACGTACAGGGTCTCCGAGAGCATGCTGGGGCTGATGTCCTCCCCGGCGTCGACCAGGTCGCCGATGGAACGCCGGTGCCGCATGTTGAGGAACGCCGGAAGGTCACCGGTCTGCAGATCGAGGTCGACCAGGCACACCACACGTTCCTTGGCGCTTGCGGCCATGGCCAGGTGTACCGCGCAGGTGGTGGTGCCCACCCCACCCTTGGCGCCGCTGAGGGTCACGATGCGTCCGCGCACCCCCGAGGCCGGCAGGTCCAGGGACGCGGTCTCCAGGTGCCTGCGCAGGGTGCGTGACCACTCGGCGGCCTTGGTGATGCGGTCCTCGAGTTCGGTGATGCCGGAGTCGTCGGGCAGGACCCCGCGGGCACCGGCCTCCATCGCCGCGGTGAAGGTGTCGGGATCCATGGACGGTGACACCAGCAGGATCGCCAACTGGGGGTGGCGGTGCGAAAGGTCACGGACCGCGTCGAAGACGGGGGCCGGTCCAAGGTCCTGGTGGATCAGAACCACGTCCAGGTCGGGAAACTGCCCGGCGGCGTCGATCAGTGCCGAGGTGGTGCCACGGGAAGCCACCAGGTCGGCCGAGTGCAGTTCGTCGAAACGTGCCGACAGCACCATCTCCGTCTCGGAGGTGGGCATGCCCGCCAACACCCGGAAGTTCACTGCGACCACCCTTCGTCGGGGCGGCCCGTGTCGGGGGCACGGCGTTGGTCGCCCTCGGTGCCCTCGAACAGGTCCGCGAAGTCGTCACTGCAGAACTCGGAGCTGCCGGGGCTGCCGCCCCCGTCCGCGCTGACCAGGGCCAACCGGAGTTTGGTGGCGAAGTCTTCGGCGTAGGCCAGTTGCAGGGCCGCCTCCGGCTCCAGCCGGAAGGTCACCGGTACGACCCCGGACACGCCACCGTCGTCACCTTCTTGTGGGCGCAGTTCACCGATGTCGAGGACCTCGACCTCGGTGATGACGCGTATCGCGCACGCCGCACCGTGGTCCTGGGCCGGGAAGGTGCCGTAGATGTCCACGAGCGAACCCCGCTGGACCTTGCCCGCCACACCGGTCTCGGCGTTGACCATGATCGCGATCTCGCGTTCACCGGTGGTGAGGGTGGGTTGGGGCTGGACCATGCCGTGTTGCAGGTACACGCCCTCCTCCAAGTGGGAGGAGGCGACGAGTTCCTGGTCGGAGGGGGTGTCGATCTCCGACAGGTCGGTGATGAACACCTCCGGGTCGAAGTACATGCGCGGTACCCGGACCTGTTCGACGACTTGGCCGTCGATGCGCTGGTAGGCGTCCACGTCCTCGGCCAGCCGCAGGACGGTGGCGAACTCGCCCAGTTGGTCCTGTTGGGCGCGCAGGTAGGTGAACACGGAGGCGAACACTGCCACGGCGCCGATGGCGGCGACCACCATGAGGAGGATGCCGCGTCGTTGACGGGGGTTCATCGAAGTGCTTGATCCGTTTCAATGTCGTGGTCGGTGCCGGCGAGGGGGCGTGTACCGTCCGATGTCCTTGCAAGGGGTGATCAGTGGGTGCCGGGGGCCTCCGGTGCGGGTGCTCGCCCCGGGTACGGGGGACCTTGGGGGCTCGGTAGTTTCTCGGGTTCGGGCGGGTCGTACGGGTCGGTGGTGGGTGTGCGGCCGCTGCCCCGGTGCTCTTGAGGG
>DXDP01000473.1 GCA_019115445.1 Candidatus Nocardiopsis merdipullorum | reverse complement strand
CGTCCTGGCCCCCCGCCACGGACTCGTCCGGCGTCTTCGGACCCCACGCGGGCCCAGGACTCCGTCCACACCCGCGCCCCACACCCCGCCCGCATGAGCCCCACCGTTCGGAAGGCACACGATGGTTTCCCCGTACAGCAGGACTCTCGCCCTCACCACCGCACTCCTGACCTTGACCGCCTGCGGCACCGAAGGTCAGGAGGACCAGGAGCCGGACAAGCTCCACGTGGTGGCCACCTTCTCCGTCGTGCACGACATCGCGGCCCAGGTCGGGGGTGAGGCCGTGGACCTGCACAGCATCGTGCCGCTGGGAACCGACCCCCACGAGTACACCCCGTTGCCCGAGGACATCCAGCAGGCCACCGACGCCGACCTGCTGCTGTGGAACGGGCTGAACATGGAGACCGGCGACGGCTGGTTCGAGTCACTGACCGAGGTGGCCGG
Source organism: Candidatus Nocardiopsis merdipullorum (assembly GCA_019115445.1). Taxonomy (GTDB): domain Bacteria; phylum Actinomycetota; class Actinomycetes; order Streptosporangiales; family Streptosporangiaceae; genus Nocardiopsis; species Nocardiopsis merdipullorum. The sequence continues at coordinate 4,017 of DXDP01000473.1, read as the reverse complement.
CAAGGAGATCGACAGCCCCCAGGTGGTGGAGGTCAGCACCGGGGTGGAACCCCAGTACCTGACCTCGTCGGACGGCCAGGAGTCCGAGATCAACCCGCACGCCTTCCTGTCACCCCTTGTCGGGATGGTCTACACCGAGAACATCCGTGACGCCCTGATCGAGGTCGACCCGGACCACGAGGAGACCTACACGGCCAACGCCGACACCTACCTGGACACCCTCGACGAGATCGACCAGACGTACACCGAACTCGTCGAGCAGATCCCGCCCGAGAACCGCACACTCGTCACCAGCGAACACGCCTACCAGTACATGGTGGACAGCTACGGTCTGGAAGCCGGCTACATCTGGGCCATCGACACCGACGAACAAGGCACCCCCGGGCAGATCAACGACCTGGTCGCACTGGTCCAGGAACGGGAGGTGCCCGCGTTGTTCGTGGAGTCCAACGTCGACCGACGCCCCATGGAGACCGTCTCCGCCGAAACCGGTGTGGACATCGTCGACACCCTGTTCTCCGACGAGCTCGGGGACCCCTCCGGAGACGGTGCCACCTACGCCGACATGCTCACCCACAACATCACCCGTATCCACGCGGGCCTGTCCTCACCGTCGGACACATGAGCGGAAAGGAACTACCGTGACTCACCGATCCGCCATCCAGGTGGAGAACCTACGCGTCTCCTACTTCACCGACATCGCGGTGCAGGACGTCTCGTTCACCGTCCCCACCGGCACGATGACGGCCATCGTCGGCCCCAACGGGGCGGGGAAGTCCACCCTCCTCAAGGCCCTCCTGCGGCTCGTCCCCATCGACACCGGGGAAGTACTCCTCCTCGGACAGAACGTGAAACGGGCGCGGCGACGCGTCGCCTACGTTCCCCAACGGGGAGAGGTCGACTGGACCTTCCCCATCACCGTCGCGGACACCGTGCTGTTGGGCACCTACCCGCGGCTGGGTCTGTTCCGCCGTCCCGGCCGTGCGGAACGACGCCTGGCCCACGAGATGTTGGAGAAGGTGGGGATGGCCCCACACGCCAACACACAGGTCGGCCAGTTGTCCGGGGGCCAACAACAACGCGTCTTCCTCGCCCGTGCCCTGGCCCAGCAGGCCGAGGTCGTCCTGTTGGACGAGCCCTTCATCGGTTTGGACCGCACCAGTGAACGGGTCGTCGTGGACATCCTGCAGGGGCTGCGCGACCGCGGGACCACCATCGTGGGGGTGCATCACGACCTCGGTACCGTCTCCACCTACTTCGAACGTGTTCTGCTGCTGAACCGCGAGGTGATCGCGCACGGTCCCGCCCAGGAGGTGCTGTCGGCCGACCTGCTGTCCCGGACCTACCAGAGCGTTCTTCCCCCCTTGGTGCCTGCGCACCGTGCCGGTTCGAAAGAACCCGCCTCCCCCCACCTGGAGGACCTCACCGACTCCACGACCTGGAATCGAGCGTGATTTTCGCGCGGCCAGGGCACCGAAGAATTCGCGCGGGCCCTCGAACGGGATGAGCAGGTGCCGGGCGAAGGCGTCGGCGCCCATAGTTCTTCGGTTCCGCTTCAGACCGTTGTGGGGATGGCCTGGTCGTCCAGGTAGGCGTCCAGTTCCAGGAAGTCCAGCAGTGCTTGACGCATACCGCCCATGTCGGGGTCGTTGGTGACCCGAGCCGCGTACTGCACGCGCTCGGTCACCGTGCCGGTTCCGGTGAGTTGGGCAATCGTATGCCCGGTTTCCCAGGCGATCGCCACGAGCTCTGGCATCTTCGCCACCCGTTCTTCGGAAATGATCCGAGACAGGGTGGGCTGCGAGATGCCCGTGGCCTCAGCAAGAGCACGCCGGCTCGATCCCGCTGCCGCGCGGGCCCGTTCGATCCGCGCGCCGATACCCGCTGCTGTCATCGTCACCACCCCACCAGCCTGCATCACTTTCCTCCAGCTTGATTCATCATGGCCGCCAGGCCCTCGCGGTTCGACGTCGTGCTGATATTGCACATTGTGAGTGCTCAACGGAGGCAACGTGTCGAAACCGACCTCTTGTTCGGTCCCTGCCAGGAAGTCGCACACATCGCCGTGGTGGAAGAGCACACCCAACGGTTCCCACCGCTCGCGCGCCTGCTCGATGTACAGGGGTGAGATGTCGATGCCTTCGGCCTTGACCCCGCCACAGGCCAACACGGCGACCTCGACCCATCCAAGAACGGAGCCCCGGACCACATCATCCACCGATATGTGTTCACGCCCGGTGCCCTGGGGCTGTCACCGACCCACAATCCATGACCGCTGCTCACCACGGCGTTGCGCAAGATCGCCGGCAGCACCAAGGCCGTCGAGTGTGCACAGAGCGCGCATGCACGTGCCCGGATCGCCACGCACATCGGGGTGGCCGCGCCCACTGCGCGTCGGCGCCTCGCATACATAAGCGAACATGTACCCGCGTAACCGCTCTATCGCCTACCACCCCGGGCAGGTACAGTGAGCCCCGGGATGCTTTCAGGTAAGCACGAAAAGGCCCCCGATCTTCGGATCGGGGGCCTTTTCGTCATGTGCTACTTCATCGAGGAACGCAGCAAAGCTGCCCACTCCACCGAGGGAAACACCAGGTGCCCCGCCTCACGATTCTGGGTATCACGCACAGCGGCCCCAGACGGTAGGTCGGCAACCTCGACACAGTTCTGCGTGGTCGACCCGCTATAGCTGGACTTGCGGAACGTCAGGTCATGGAGAGTACGGGATGCTTCAGGCATGTCAGCCTCTACTTCATAGGGATGCGATTCGGTCACGGATCAGCTGTCGAGACTCTGTCACAGACAGCGCTTCCGCCTGCACGTAGTCATACACGTGCTGGTACCGAGTGATCTCCTCAGGCTTCTCGAGATAGATCTCCTCGGACATGACTTCAAGATAAACGACAGGCGGGTCCGGCGGAGGAAAGTCCATGATGACGAACTGCCCACTCATCGCAGCATGGGGGCCTCGGGAGATGGGCAGAACCTGAATCCCCACGTTTGGCCGTTCCCCCATCTCGAGTAGGTGCTCGAGCTGTCCACCCAGATCCGGGCGGATCCTCAGTAGAGCAAGCTCGTCGAGCACCGCCCAAAACGTCACCGGTGAACTTTTGGCGAACACCGACTTACGGAACATGCGGGCGTCCACCCGTGTGGTCAATTCTTCCTCATCGGCAACCAGGCCGTTGCCGCTGATGACTGCACGCGCGTACTCGGGGGTCTGAAGTAGCCCGGGGATCGTCATCGACTCATAGGTACGGATGGCGGACGCCTCGGACTCCAAGCCGACGAAATGGCCGTTGCCCAGGGCATCCCCGAACGTGGACCACCACCCTTGCTGGTTGGCTTCCCGGGCGAGGGTGACATAGGCCCTTCGCTCCTCGGCGTCGTCGATGCCGTAGATGTCGAGCAGGGTGAGCACGTCGTCTGCCTGGGCGCGCTTCCACTCGGCACCCTCGAGCCGGGTGAGCTTGGACGCGGACCACCCTCGGGTTTTCCCTGAACGCTCTTTGGCCTCTTTTGCTACGGCCCCGGCGGTCATGCCGGTGGCATCCCGTAGCTCTCGGAGCAGCCGGGACAGGCGTCGGCGTCTCAGGGTTGGGCTGGCCACGTCTCTGCCTCTCCTCGCATTGGTCATCCGGGGGACTGATCCTACGCGGGGGGCTGGGGAATCAGACATTTCATGCACTACCCATCACTTGAAGGTGCTCGCATACAAGATTCTTACACCACTTTCTAAATGGGTATTGCAAATACAGATGCGGAGAGCCACGATGGTCTCACCTGAAAGCACCGCCGGACCTCCCATCCGGCATCTGACATGGAGGTGTGGCGTCCATGGCGCCTGGATACCTGAACCCCTCGACCCTGGTGGCTGCCCGTCATATGGCTGCTGAAGCACTGCGGTGGCGCCGTCCCCGCCGGGCGGCACGTGTGCGTTCCTACGTGGCACGTCCGGCCGGTGACCTGGCCCCGTTGGCCATGGCCGTGTACCGCTACCTGAAGGCCTGCTCGTGA
>DXDP01000472.1 GCA_019115445.1 Candidatus Nocardiopsis merdipullorum | reverse complement strand
GTTTAATTTTTGTGGAATGGGAACTGAAGAGACTCTTTGGCCACAGAAGTCACAGAAACCACAAAGGACACAGAGAAGCCGTCGGCCATGCGCGTGTGACACGGATCGCGCATGGCCGACGGCTAGGGGGGAGGCAGTCGCCCCCACCCCACCCCAGCCACGAAAGCAGGGAGGGAGCGACCGCCGGGAACGGAAGAGCCAGAGTCAGTGAGCCGCTGAGAACTGGTCTTCCTCGGTGGAACCGGTGAGCGCGGTGGTGCTGCCCTCGGGCGAGATCGTGGTGCTGATCTCGTCGAAGTAGCCAGTACCGGCCTCGCGCTGGTGACGGGTGGCGGTGTAGCCCTGGGCCTCGGCCGCGAACTCCGCCTCCTGCAGCTCGACGTAGGACGTCATGCCGTTCTGGGCGTACCCCTTGGCCAGGTTGAACATCGAGTAGTTCAGGGAGTGGAAGCCGGCCAGAGTGATGAACTGGAACTTGTAACCCATGTGACCGAGTTCGCGCTGGAACTTGGCGATGGTGGCGTCATCCAGGTGACGCTTCCAGTTGAAGGACGGCGAGCAGTTGTAGGCGAGCATCTGGTCGGGGTACTCGGCCTTGATGCGCTCGGCGAAGTCGCGGGCCACCTCCAGGTCCGGGGTGGCGGTCTCCATCCAGAGCAGGTCGGAGTGCGGAGCGTAGGCCAGACCGCGGGCGACACAGGCGTCGATGCCGTTACGGAAGCGGTAGAAGCCTTCGGCCGTACGCTCACCGGTGATGTAGGGCTGATCGCGCTCGTCGATGTCGTTGGTGATCAGGGTCGCGGCCTGAGCATCGGTGCGTGCGATGACCAGGGACGGGACGTTGGCCACGTCCGCGGCCAAACGTGCGGCGTTCAGCGTCTTGACGTGCTGGCTGGTGGGGATGAGGACCTTGCCACCCAGGTGCCCACACTTCTTCTCGGAGGCCAGCTGGTCCTCCCAGTGCACCCCGGCGGCACCGGCGCCGATCATGCCCTTCATCAGCTCGTAGGCGTTGAGAACGCCACCGAAACCGGCCTCGGCGTCGGCGACGATCGGGGCCAGCCAGTCGGGGGCGTTGTCATCACCCTCGGACCAGGTGATCTGGTCGGCGCGCAGGAGCGCGTTGTTGATCCGACGCACCACGGACGGAACCGAGTTGGCCGGGTAGAGGCTCTGGTCCGGGTAGGTGTGGCCGGCAAGGTTCGCATCGGCGGCCACCTGCCAGCCGGAGAGGTAGATCGCCTTCAGCCCGGCACGGACCTGCTGGACCGCCTGGTTACCGGTGAGCGCACCGAGAGAGTTGATGTAGTCCTCGGTGTGGAGCAGGTCCCAGAGGCGCTCCGCGCCGCGGCGGGCCAGGGTGTGCTCTTCGGTGATCGAACCGCGCAGCTTGATCACGTCGTCGGCGGAATAGGTCCGCTCGATGCCCGCCCACCGGGGGTTGGTCTCCCAGTCGCGCTGCAGAGCGGCGCTGGCTTCCTGACGACGAGCGCTGGTGCTCATGTTCGTTCCCGCCTTCGTGTAGTCCCCAAGGTGTTCACACCGGTCGAGGAGTCCTGTTCAGGGCCAGGGGGTGAGCCCCGAGCGGTAAGTTCCCCGCCGGTAACTACGATTCTTGAGGAAGTTTCGCGGCTTTTCCACCCGAAACCAGGTGAAGAATGTTGTTTTTTTCTCTATCATGAAGCCATGGCGTACTTTGGCACTGAAGAAATACGGTCTTTGACAGGTGACCTAGATCTCGTCACCTTTGGCCAGCGTCTTCGACATCTACGGAAAGCACGGGGCCTCACCCTCTCCGACCTGGGAGAACGCGTCGGCCGCGCGCCGTCGCAACTGTCCTTGCTGGAGAACGGAAAACGTGAGCCGAAGCTGTCCCTACTCACGTCCCTGGCGTCGGCCCTCGGAGTCTCCATCGAAGAACTGCTGTCGAAGCAGCCCCCGAGCAGGCGGGCCCAACTGGAGATCAGCGTGGAGGAGGCCCAACGCGACCCCCTCTACCAAGAGCTCAACCTTCCCCACCTGAAGGTCGGCAAGCGGGTCCCCAACGACGTGCTGGAACACATCGTCGGCCTGTACGAAGAACTCAAGCGGCGCCACGCCAAACCGGCGGCCTCCCCCGAAGAAGCTCGTCGGGCCAACGCCGATCTGCGTCGTCAGATGCGTGAACGCGGCAACTACTTCGAACACATCGAGAAGGCGGCCGCCGAAACCCTCCGGGCGGTCAACTACTCCGCGGGCCCGCTCTCCCAGGGACAGATCCTGGCCATCGCCACCCACCACGGCTTCTCCCTGAAGTACGTGCAAGACCTTCCCCGCTCGGTGCGTTCCCTCACCGATCACGTCAACCGGCGCATCTACCTCAAGCGCGAAACGTCCCTGGGCATGCACAGCCCGCGTACGATCCTTCTGCAGACCCTTGGCCACGTGATCCTGGGGCACAGCCGTCCCGAGGACTTCGGTGACTTCCTGCGTCAGCGGGTGGAGGCCAACTACTTCGCGGCGGCGGTGCTCATCCCCGAATCCACCGCCGTGACCTACCTCCAGGAGGCCAAGCAGGCCCGCGACCTGTCGGTGGAGGACCTGCGTGATGTCTACTCGGTCTCCTACGAGATGGCCGCGCACCGGTTCACCAACCTGGCCCACCGTCACCTGGACCTGGTCTGCCACTTCATCCGTAACGACGAGACAGGAATCATCTACAAGGCCTACGAGAACGACGGCCTGATCTTTCCCACCGACGAGTCCGGGGCCATCGAGGGCCAGCGCATGTGCCGCCAGTGGTCGGGACGCCAGGTGTTCGCCTCCCCGGACCGCTACTCGATCTACTACCAGTACACCGACAAACCCAACGGGACCCACTGGTGTGTGGCCCACGTCGACCCCGGCCGTGAACGGAACTTCGCCATCACCTTGGGGGTGCCCTACAAAGAGTCGCGTTGGTTCCGTGGCCGGGAGACCACCAACCGCACCCAGTCGAACTGCCCCAGCGGTGAGTGCTGCGTGCGTCCGCCCGCACCTCTGGCCTCACGGTGGGAGGGCAATGTGTGGCCGTCAGCGCGCGCCCACTCGCACGTGCTGTCTGCTCTGCCCTCGGGCACTTTCCCCGGAGTGGACGAGCACGACGTGTACACCTTCCTGGAGGAACACAGCAAGCATTGACCGAAGAGCCCCACGTGACCGGGGGTCGGTGCCGTGCGCACCGGCCCCCGGTCGTTGTGTCGGGCACGAGTTCGTGGGCGCGCGTTGTCCCCGAAAGGCACGACTGTTACCGTTGGTAACACGCAATGGCCACCCCCTCCCAAGGGTCCGACAAAGGATGTAATCGCATGAGTGAGGCCACCGCGCCCGCGTTCAACCTGGAACTGAACGAGGATGTTCGTGACATCCAGGAATGGGCACACGGGTTCGCCGCCGACGTCATCCGTCCCGCCGCCGCCGAGTGGGACGAGCGGGAGGAAACCCCCTGGCCCGTCCTCCAGGAAGCCGCGAAGATCGGTCTGTACTCCCTGGACTTCTTCGCCAACCAGTGGATGGAGCCCAGCGGTCTGGGTATCCCCGTGGCGTTCGAGGAGCTGTACTGGGGTGATCCCGGTATCGCCCTGGCCATCACCGGTAGCGCCCTGGCCGCCGTGTCGGTGGCCTCCACCGGCACCACGGACCAGATGCTCGAGTGGACACCGCAGATGTTCGGCAGCGCCGACGACATCAAACTCGCCGCGTTCTGCTCCTCCGAACCCAATGCGGGCAGCGACGTATCGGCGATCAAGACCCGCGCGGTCTACGACGAGGCCAAGGACGAGTGGGTGCTCAACGGCGTCAAGACCTGGGCCACCAACGGTGGCATCGCCGACATCCACGTCGTCGTCGCCTCCGTGGCACCCGAGTTCGGCGCTCGTGGACAGGCCACCTTCGTGGTGCCGCCCAACACCCCCGGCCTGAGCCAGGGCCAGAAGTTCTCCAAACACGGCATCCGGGCCTCACACACCGCCGAGGTCATCCTCGACCAGGTGCGCGTGCCCGGCTCCTGCCTGCTCGGCGGCAAGGAAAAGCTCGACGAACGGCTGGCCCGTGCTCGTGAGGGCAAGAAGTCCAAGGGTCAGGCCGCGATGAAGACCTTCGAGGCCTCCCGCCCGAGCGTTGGCGCCATGGCCGTGGGTTGCGCCCGTGCCGCCTACGAGTACGCACTCGAGTACTCCACCCAGCGGGAACAGTTCGGCAAACCCATCGGTGACAACCAGGCCGTGGCATTCATCCTGGCCGAGATGGCCACCCGCATCGACGCCGCCCGCCTGCTCGTGTGGCGCGCCTCCTGGATGGCCCGCAACGACAAGGACTTCGCCAACGCAGAGGGCTCCATGAGCAAGCTCTACGCCAGCGAGACCGCCACGTTCGTGACCCAGAACGCCGTGCGCATCCTCGGCGGCAACGGTTACACACGCGAGTACCCGGTGGAGCGCTGGCACCGCGACGCCACGATCTTCACGATCTTCGAGGGCGCCAGCGAGATCCAAAAGCTCATCATCGGCCGACAGATCACCGGCCTACCGATCCGGTGAGCCCCTGAACAGGGCGCCCGGGGCCGCTCCGCACAGCTGGGCCCCGGGTGCCCCCGCAGGACCCGGAAACCGCGTGCCCGTTCGACACCCCGGATGCCTCAACGCTCCCACTCCGCACCCTCGGGCAAGGCAACCTCCTCCTTGCGCATCGCCCGCAAAACCCGGAGGAAACGCCGTCCAACACACTCTCCGCCAACTGCTCACCGTGCGCTCACGGGACCGACTGCCACTGATTCTGTAGACGACGACCCCGGCACCCTCTTGGGCGTCGGGGTTTTCCCATGAAACCCCTGCACCTCACCCATGTTGGTGGCTACCGTGTGACGAGTCCTGCCCACACTCCACAAGGACCACACGATGACCGTCATCGACCTGACCACCTACTGGGACCGCTACGCCGGCCGGCTCCCCACCCCGGCCCGGGAAGACGCCCTGAAGAACGCGCTGCGGTGGTGTCAGTACGACGACCACGGCCCCGGCCCCGAACTGCTGGGTGAGCCCGAGAGCGCCCTGGAACTGGGGTGTGGTCGAGGGGACGCGGTTGCGGCGCTAGCGAGTACGGGCGTGGAGGCCATCGGTGTGGACCTTTCGGGTGAGCACATTCGTGCGGCCCGCCAGTGGTGGGGCGACGTTCCGGCTGCCCGGTTCGTTCAGGACGACGTGATCGAGTTCCTGTCCAGGAGCGGCCGACAGTGGGACGTGGCGTACTCGATGTGGGGGGCGGTGTGGTTCACCGACCCGGAGCGGTTGCTGCCGTTGGTCCGCGACAGGATCAAACCCGGGGGCCGTTTGGTGTTCGCTCACGCGCCCGCCGTCACCGGCGCCTACGGAGTGCAGGGGATGTACGCGAACGGGTTCCGGGGCCGAGCTGTGTGGGTGCACCGGTGGGCGTATGAACCACACGTGTGGGAAGGGCTGCTCCGCGACGCGGGGTTCGAGCACCTTCGGGTGTGGGTGGAGCCTGCTCCTGATCCGGGGTTGGTGGGCACGCTGATCGGGGTCGCTCACACGAGCAAGTGAACGACCCGCTTCGTCATCTCTCACCTACCGGGGTACGCACAAAACCCACGTGGACCCGGGACGGGGTCGGCCCCCGGTGGGTGATGGGGACCCCAGACCCCCGGTACCCTGACCCCTGAACACAAAAAGAGGGGCCGGCCCCCGCCAACACTCCTGGCGGGGG
>DXDP01000471.1 GCA_019115445.1 Candidatus Nocardiopsis merdipullorum | reverse complement strand
GTGGCCGATGGTCCTGGAGTCACCACGAACCTGCCCTTCGTCGCAAGGATGCCGTTACGGCCGGAGTGGATGTGGTCGCAGGTGTCTCCGGCACGGCGGGACGCATCTGCGTATTATTAAGTGAGGCTATCCTAATAAGAAGCGCCGTCGCAATTACCGCCGATGCCCTGTGGGTCATGCTTTTCCCATGTCGGACGGGTGCGCAGCGAACTCCAGGGATCCGCGCCCGCCACCCCGGGCAGGTACGGCTCAGGTGTTGGCGACCGGACGTGGTCGAAAAAGGGGCGCCGCGGTCCGGACACCGATACGTGCCCGGACGCTTCGGGGCCGCAGGTGGAGGCGGCGCCGTAGAGGCTGGTGAGGTCGAACCCGGCCGGAAGAACCCGGCCGGACACTTGTCATCGCACCAGAACCAGGTGGTGCCGTGCCAGCGTGCTCACGATCCGGTCGAGGGTCGTGCTCTCCAGATCACAACGCTCGGCGAGTTCGGCCAAGGACAGCACACGGTGCTCGGCCAAGGACTCCAGCACCGGCCCCACCACGGACGGGAAGCGGTATCGGCGCCCGGAGACGGTGACGGCGATCTTGTCACCGTCCTGCATCACCGATGGTGGCAGGATCGGCACGAACTCCACCCGAGCATCGGCCGGGAGCGGCCCCTCCTGGACCGCCCAGGGCAACGAGAACGAGGTACGGCGGGGGAACCGTGCGTCACGCTCGGCCAGGAACGTCTCCGGATCGTACTCCTCGGCCAGCTCCACCAACCGGGAGAGCATCTCGTGCTGGTGTTTGCGCCGTTGCTCGGGATCGGCGAACCGAGGCAGATCGCGGCGAAAGACTTCTTCGTCGAACAGTCGCCGTACCAGTGCGTCGGCCCAGTCCACCCCAGTGGCGCGGGTGAAACCGAAGGTCAGATGCATGCTCATCTCACCGGCACCGGTCACTGTGTGCCACCATCCGCGCGGCACATGGATGGCCTGCCCCGGATGCAGAACCCCCTCCCACACCACCAGCAACTCACCGTCGGGGTTGCGGGGCGGGGTGTGGGAATGGTCGGTGTCGTTCTTCATCGGGTGCGGTCGTGAGCCGGGGCCGTGGACCTGCCAGTGTTTGGTGCCCTCCACCTGCACTATGACCGTGTCGTGGTCGTCCCAATGAGTGTCGAAACCACGCGATCGCCCCCAGATCAGGTACAGGTTGGCCTGCGCGCGTTCGTGCACAAGACGCATGAGGTCGTCGGTGGCCGCACCGATCGGCGGGTGCATCCGGTCGATACCGTCCAGAACCATACTTGCCCCGGACCGTAGTTCCCGGTACAGCGCCTCGGGACGGACGATCCGACGTTCGACGCGTGAGGCGGTGCCCCGTTCGGTGTAGCGATCGTGCGGAACCGGGGCACCGTCCCGGTGCAGGCGCAGTCGTGGTGGTTCCGGGGCCCGGGTGGCCAACAGGTCGTTGAGGTCGTCGAAGGTCAACAGCGGTCGTACGGCGTGGGCGCCCAGGTCGGCGAGGAAGAACTCCTCCGACAGGCGCTCGGTCAGGGCCTTGCGCCCCACGATGTTGCACAGTGTCCGGGTGAACAGGTGGCCGGGGTCGGTCACGGAGCGGTGTCCTTTCCGCAGGTCTTCGGCCTGTGCCGGGTGGACCGTCCGGCCCGCTGGGCGGGCCGGACGGAAAAGACGAATCAGATGAAGTCGGAACTGGAGTCGGTGCCGTCACTGTCGCCGCCCGCGGTGATGTCACGGGAGGTCACTTCCGCCAGGTCCTCGACCTCGACCTCGATGGGTTCCATACCTACCTTGCTTTCTGTGTGTTCTTCCTCTTGCGCAGGGGCTCTTCCACTCGGTCAACGTGGTGGAAGCCCCGTCCTGTGGGCCGCGAAGGCGTGTGCGTCGGCGGCCAGCACGATGGCCCGGCTGACTGCGCGCGGGCCGTGTCCGACGTCGCGCTCGTAGCGCAGCAGTACGGGAGGGCATCCGGGATCTTGGCTCGCGGTCGGCAACAGTGCCGCACACATCTTGCGGGGGTGGGCGGCATCGGTGCGGGTGTCGCCGGCGAACCCGGTGAGCAGGATGCTCGGGAATTGTCTGCCTGGTGTGCGCACGGTGCTTTCCAACACCCGGTGATAGGGGGAGTAGGACATCAAGGCGGCGAAGTCGTCGGGATCGGACACGGTGCCGAACTCCCGGGTCCACATACGGCCGAGCCCCATCCGTTCGAAGCGGACCATGTCCGCCAGGGGAGCGGAGGCGATCACCGCACTGCACAGATCGGGGCGGGTGGTTGCCGCGGCAAGGACGAGGAGCCCGCCCGCGGAACCACCGGACAGACACAGCTGTCGGCGTGTGCACAGCCCCGCCTCGACCAGGGAGTCGGCGGCCGCGATCAGGTCTTCCACCGCGCGTGGCTTGTGGCGTCCCGAACCACGAAGGTGCCATGTGCGTCCGGCGTCGCCACCTCCGCGCACGTGCGCCACCGCGTAGCGACCACCGGAGAGCAGCCAGGCCAGGACGGTGGCACTGAAGCCGAACTGGCGTGGGCGACCGAAACCGCCGTATGCGTGAAGGAGGGTCGGTCCCGAAGCGGTGGCCCCGGACAGGGAGAAGACGGTGACAGGTATTCCCGTGCCGTCCTGGGAACGTGATCGCAGTACGGTGCGTTCCACCTTGTGCAGGGGGTGCTGGACGGGCGTGGAGGGGGCTCCGGCCCCTTCGGCCGGCCAGGGGCAAGGGCGCGTCCGGTCGGGTGCGAGCCTCAGGACGTGCTGTTGCGTGGCCACATCGGCATAGCCGAGGAACACCGTGCCATCGGGGGTGAC
>DXDP01000470.1 GCA_019115445.1 Candidatus Nocardiopsis merdipullorum | reverse complement strand
ATGAGGGACGGTTCCCTTTCTCGCGGGGAGGGCAGACGGTGGGGCCGGTCGGGGCCCCGGTGAGGTCTGTGTGGGCCGTGGTGGGAGCCCTTCGTGGGGCCCGTGCTGTGCACCCCCAGCAGGACATACTGTGCGAATTCCTACCACTGTAGGCCGCCTCGGGGGTGCTGGTCTTGAGCGGGTTCTGCCCCTGGCCGATAGTGGTCAGTGTTGTCTGTTGTGTTTGGCACGCCGGAAAGGCGCAGAGCAAGGGGTTGCGCGTCGTGGGTGGGCAACGTCGCGGGTGATGCTGTTGGAAGGAAGGGGCCGGTTGGGAACCGATCTGTTCGACGACAAGTCCGCGGATGCCCTGTGGGCCTTGGACCGCCTTCCCGGTGATGTGCTTCCCCCTTCTTTCCCGTGGTCTGCGCACCGTGGCCAGGTCGACCCCGAACTGGGTGAGGTGTTGGGTGCCTTGGCCGCACACGGGCATGGGGGCCCGGAGCGGGTGTGGGGTCGGCGCCGGTGTGCGGCCAAGGCGTTGTGTTCGGAGTGGGGGTGGTTGCGTGAGCATGCCCCCGATCTGCCGGATGCCGGTGGTGGGCCCGGGGGTGGTCGGGCCGTTTCCGAGGGTGGGTCTTTGCCGGTGGTCGGTACCGAATCCGACCTGGAGGAGGCGTTGAAGGCGGTGTGTGCCGCCCCACGTAGTGAGGCCCTTCCCGAACGTCTTGCGCTCACCTGTGCCCGTCATGGACGTCGTGCTCTGGCCGCTGTTCTGGGTTCGGGGACGTTGACGGCCCCGGCCGCCTGGTTGGCCGAGCATCACCCGGAGGTGGCCCGTGAGCGTGTGTTGATCGATGTGGCCGGGGATGTTCAGCGGGTGTTGGGTGCTGAGCGGGTGCCGTTTCGTCATGTGCGTGGTGGGTCGTTGCCTTCCATCGGCCCGCCGGTGGCGCCCGACCGTGCTGGGTGGTTACGTCCGTGGCGTGTGTTGCGGCGCAGGCCCCGTGCTGTGCGTGGTGAGACTTCTTTGACCTTGCCGATCTCGGTGCGGCGGGTCGTGCGGGGCGAGTTCGGGTTTCGGGTGGTGTCGGAGGTGCTTTTGCCCAAGGCGGAGCATTCTCGTACGCTCACGGGCCCTTCGGTCGCGGCCGGTCGAGGCGGTGCCTCTTCGGGGCAGGGCACGGAGCAGGGGGTGCCCGGTCAGCTCGCCACGATCCGTTGGGAGGGGTTTTCCCGGGCCGAGGACGATCTGGGTAACCGGTATCTGATCTTGTGCCAGGTGGAGAAGGGCCGGCCGGGCCTGTGCCGGTTCTTGGGTTCGGAGATGCTCACCCAGACCTTGTTTCCGGCTTTGGTGCCGGATGCCCGCCGGTTGTTCTTGACCAACCCGGGGCATGTGATCACCCACGCCTCCACCGTGGACGGGCAGATCAGGGGGCGTCCCCGCACCCACATGGTGACGGACGGAAGTGTGGTCACCGTGGAGTTGCGTTGACGGTGGGGTCGTTCATCGGCGGATCCGTCGCATTTCCAGGGTGAATTCGGTGGTGCGTCGGGACAGTGCGGCCAGTTCCTTGTCGTCGATGGTGCGCAGCTGCTGGGCCAGTTCCAGTAGGTGGTCCTTGTCGATGTCCACGGGGTCGATGTCGTCGGCGGGTGGGTCGGGCAGGGGTTCGTCCCACGGGCCGAGGAAGGCGACGGCCCCGGGTGCGTATTCGATCCGTGCCGACTGGGGGGCGGGTCCGTTGTCGGGTTCGTACTGCAGCACCACGGGCAGGCCGCCGGTGGTTCGGTGTTCTTCGCACACCACGTCGGTGTCGTGGCACCAGCCCCACAGCACTGGGTCGGGGTCGTGTCGGGTGTGGTCGTCGGCCCAGGTGGTGATGCGGAGCAGTGTTCCGGAGTCGTTGCGGTGGTAGACGGTGAACACGTCGTCGACGTGTTCACGTTCGGGATGCTGAGCCTGAGTGGTTTCGGCCCGGTAGCTACGCCATTCTGGTGAGTCCAGTATCGCGATGTCGTGGGGGTGGGCGGCGAATGCGTCCTCGGTCTCGGTGAAGGCGTTGTCGTGTTCGGCCTCGCTGAGCTGCCATTCGACCAGGCCTCGGACGAGGATCGCCAGGATCAGGACGAGGATCGCCCACCACAGGGTGCGGCCTCGGGTGAGCAGTAGGGCGATGGCCACCGCGAGCCCGATCACCCCGGCCGGGGCGATGGGGTGATACCCGTACGCCACGGGGGTCAGGTGGAACAGGGTGGCGGCCTGGGCGACGCTGGTCACGGCGGTCAGGGTGAACAGGACCGTGGCCCCGGTCACCGAGGGTACGGCGGCGTGGTCGAAGACCTTGCGAAAGCTCCAGAACCCGAGCGCGCCCAGGACGAGTGTGGCCACGGGTGTGGTGATCACGAGTGCGGAGGCGCCCACTGCCGCCCCGAACATGATGAGTACGTGCGCGATGGTCAAGAGCCCGGCCAGCAGCAGGGTGTACAGGGTGCCGCCCACGCACAGGATGGCGCCGGTGGTTCTGGTGAACGTGGGTGGTGTGGCCGGGGTGTGGGTGGAGGTGGGCGGGTCGTCCTGTGGGGGTGGTGCGGCCCATTCCTGGGGTGTGCCGGTGCTTGGGGCCCGGTCGTTTTCTTGGTTGTTCGAGGGTCCGGGGGGTCCGATCCATCCGGGCGCACCGTGGTCGGAGTCTCCGTGGTGGGGCGCGTTGTCGGGTTCCGGAGGATCGGCGGGCATGGCTGACCTCTCGTGGTGGGTGTTCGGAGCACGTGGTGGTGCGTGGGCGTGACGTTGTTGTGTCACGCATGGTGATGCGTGGTGCCGGTGGGGGGTGTGCCCGCATCTTCTTGAGCGGGTTCCCAGTCCTGGGCTGCGGCAATCAGGGCTTGAAGGTGTCGTGTCCGGGACGAGTTCTGCCCGAGTCCTGGCCGAGCCCTGTGGGGTGTTCCAGGTGTGTTCGTGGGCGGTGGTGGCCACGTTACGTGTTCACCGGGGTGCC
>DXDP01000469.1 GCA_019115445.1 Candidatus Nocardiopsis merdipullorum | reverse complement strand
CAGATCGCCCCGTTCGTGACCGGTCGGTCGTGGACGGAAGATTCACGGGAGTTCGCTTCCGTGCCGTCCGACGCGACACGCGTCGGGGGCGGGGTGGCCTTAGTTTTGAGGAGTGGCTGGGTGGCACGCATCGGTGACGGCGGGGACCTGCTGAAGTGCTCATTCTGCGGCAAGAGCCAGAAACAGGTGAAGAAGCTCATCGCCGGCCCCGGCGTGTACATTTGCGATGAGTGCATCGACCTGTGCAACGAGATCATCGAAGAAGAACTCGCGGACGCCACAGAGCTCACCTGGGACTCACTTCCCAAGCCCAGGGAGATCTACGAGTTCCTGGACTCCTACGTCATCGGTCAGGACCGGGCGAAGAAGGCCCTGTCCGTAGCGGTCTACAACCACTACAAGCGGGTCCGTTCCGACAGTGAGCAGCGTCCTGGCGACGAGGAAGTGGAGATCGCCAAGTCCAACATCTTGCTCCTGGGCCCCACCGGCTCGGGCAAGACCCTGTTGGCCCAGACCCTTGCCAAGATCCTGAACGTTCCGTTCGCGATCGCCGACGCCACCGTGCTGACCGAGGCGGGTTACGTGGGTGAGGACGTCGAGAACATTCTGCTGAAGCTGATCCAGGCCGCCGACTACGACGTCAAGAAGGCCGAGACCGGAATCATCTACATCGACGAGGTCGACAAGGTCGCACGTAAGAGCGAGAACCCGTCGATCACCCGGGACGTGTCCGGTGAGGGCGTTCAGCAGGCGCTGTTGAAGATCTTGGAGGGCACCACGGCGAGCGTGCCGCCACAGGGCGGGCGTAAGCACCCCCACCAGGAGTTCATCCAGATCGACACCACGAACGTGCTGTTCATCTGCGGTGGTGCCTTTGCGGGTCTGGAGAAGATCATCGAGGCCCGTGCCGGGCAGCAGGGCATGGGGTTCAACGCGGTCCTGCGGCCCAAGTCCGAGGTCGACAGCAGCGAGGTCTTCGGCGAGGCGATGCCCGAGGACCTGTTGAAGTTCGGGATGATCCCGGAGTTCATCGGACGTCTGCCGGTGATCACCAGTGTGCACAACCTGGACAACGCCGCGCTCATCCGTATCTTGACGGAACCGAAGAACGCCCTGGTCAAGCAGTACCAGCGGCTGTTCGACCTGGACAACGTCGAGTTGGAGTTCACCGAGGACGCTCTGGAGGCGATCGCCGAACAGGGCATCATCCGGGGGACCGGTGCTCGTGGTCTGCGGGCAATCATCGAGGAGGTCCTGCTCTCGGTGATGTACGAGGTGCCCAGCCGGGAGGACGTCGGTCAGGTCATCATCACCCGTGAGTCGGTCGAGGAACACGTCAATCCGACGATCGTGCCGCGCACCCAGCCCGGCGGGGACGAAAGCCAGGAGAAGTCCGCCTAGGTCGTGTTTTTGCATCATTTCGGGCTCGTGCCGCTCAGCTCGGGTCGAACAACCTGTCCGTGGGGGCGTCGAGGAGCTCCAGCATCCTGCCGGTGAAGTACACGGTGCCCAGGGCCAGTACACGCTCGCCCAATGCGGTGACGGAGGCGGGGGAGAGGTCGTCCACGTCGGTGTGTCCCCAATGTCCGGGGAGACCGTACGCGAAGCGCAGGTGTGTTTCGGGCAGGCGCACCATGGTCACCGGGATCCCTTCCAGGGCCGCCACGGCGCCGGACACGTCCTTGTGGTCGGGCAGGCACAGCAGTACATGGTCCACACCGGGCCAAAGATCACGGACGTGTGTGAGGGCCGCGGTGATGCCCACGCGGTCGATGGCCGAGTCCACCACGACCTCGGTCGAAGTACCGGGCACGTGATGCCGGGACAGCCGGGCGGGCAGGCGCACGCCGGTCAACACCGAACGCAGACGTTCCGGTGCGGGTCGTGGCTGCCCCAGTGTTCTCGACATCCGGTTCGCGGCGGCCGTACCCAACACGCCCGAGGCGGCCGACAGCCCCGCCGGGCGCAACCACACCGGAGGTTCTGTCCCCTCCACATCCGGGTCGACGATCTCCGGCGACACCCGACCACCTGTGGCTTCGGCCAAGGTCTGGGCCACCACCGGTGTGACCTGCGCCTTCTGCGGCAGGCTCACCAGAGCCCGAGTGCGCTTCCCGGCCACGAGGGTCTTCTCCCGGGCGATCTCGGGCACGGTCTTTCCCAGCACCCCAAGATGTTCGCCGAAGACCGGCCCCAGGGCGACCGCCTCGGGTCCGACAA
Organism: Candidatus Nocardiopsis merdipullorum; assembly: GCA_019115445.1. Taxonomy (GTDB): domain Bacteria; phylum Actinomycetota; class Actinomycetes; order Streptosporangiales; family Streptosporangiaceae; genus Nocardiopsis; species Nocardiopsis merdipullorum. Next base: position 31,675 of record DXDP01000469.1, on the reverse strand, counting down.
GACGCAGTTCGTCGCGGTGGCCACCCATGCCTGCTTCCAGAACGCACACGTTGGCGCCGATGGAACGGGCGTGCAGCAGGCCCGCGATCAGGAAGAGGCCGCTCGGTGCCAGGTAGCCGCCGGACTCCTCGACCGTGGGCAGTGTACGACGGGCGGTTTCGAGCGCCTCCCCCAGGAAGTGGAGTTCGGTGTCGGTCACGGACATGCCGTCCACGCGGACCCGCTCGCGGTAGGACCGAAAGCTCGGCCCCGTCACCAGGACGGTACGCAGTCCGGCTGCCGCCAGCGTCGCCGCCGCGAAGGTGGCCGTGGTGCCCTTGCCCTTGGACCCCACGACCCCGAGCACCGGGACACGCTCCCGCTCCAGATCCAGTGCACGTAGGAGCATGGCGGCCCGGGACAGGGAGCGGCTCTGCCCCGGGGCCCGGGTGGCCCATTCGGTGAAAAAGGGGTCAAGGTTCGGCATGGGACCAGTATGGTCCGCGTACGGGCGTCCCCGAATCCTTCACCCGGACCGGTTGTCCACGTGAAGGCGCGTACACTGGCGCGCGTGTACATCCAGACCTTCGAAAAGCTTTGAGCACCTCCGGCGCCGGTGAGCGCTACGCCGAGGTGAGCGCGCAGATCCTGTCCCGCGCTCCCGAGTCCGAGATCGATCCGACCTTGGAGCGGGTACGCACGGTGCTGGACCTGCTGGGTGACCCGCAGCGCACCTTCCGGGTCATCCACGTGGCAGGCACCAACGGCAAGACGTCCACCGCCCGCATGATCGACGCGCTCGTACGCGCCCGTGGCCTGCGGGTGGGCCGCTACACCAGCCCGCACCTGCGCACCGTACGCGAACGCATCGTCGTGGACGGTGAACCGATCTCCGAGGAGAGGTTCGTCGAGGTCCACGACGACATCCGCCCCTTCATCGACATGGCGGACGAGATCAACGACACACCTTTGTCGTTCTTCGAGATCCTCACCGTGATGGCTTATGCAGCCTTTGCCGACACACCTGTCGACGTGGCCGTGGTCGAGGTCGGTATGGGTGGGCGCTGGGACGCCACCAACGTCGTCGACGCCGACGTGGCGGTGATCACCCCCATCTCCATCGACCACACCGAATACCTTCCGGACACTCCGGGGGGCATCGCCGAGGAGAAGGCAGGTGTCATCAAGCCCGGCTCCGTGGCGGTACTCGCCCAACAGCAGGTACCGGTGGCCGAGGTGCTCCTGGAACAGGCCGCCGAGATCGGGGCGACCGTGGCCCGGGAAGGCCTGGAATTCGGGGTCACCTTCCGGGAGATCGCGGTCGGTGGTCAACAGGTCCACCTCAAGGGGCTGACCGCCGGTTACGAGGGCATCTTCCTGCCTCTGTTCGGTGAGCACCAGGCGAGCAACGCCGCTGTCGCAGTTGCGGCGGTGGAAGCTTTCTCCGCCGGTTCCGAGGGCGGTCCGGCCCTGGCCCCGGAGCTCGTGGGGGAAGCTCTGACCGGCATCGAGGCGCCCGGTCGCATGGAGGTCGTGCGGACCAGCCCGACCATCATCGCCGACGCCGCACACAACCCGGCCGGGATGATCGCCACGGCCGCCGCCGTGGGGGAGGCTTTCTCCTTCACCAAACTGGTGGGTGTGGTCGCGATCATGGCCGACAAGGACGTGGAGGGGATTTTGGAGCCCCTCGAACCATTGCTCGACGAGATCGTCGTCACCCGCAACTCGTCGCCGCGCTCATTGGAACCCGCGCGGCTGACCCACCTGGCACAGGAGATCTTCGGTGAGGACCGCGTTCACGCGGCACCGCGACTCGACGACGCCATCGACCGGGCCGTGGGCCTGGCCGAAGAAGACGGAGAGTTCGGCGGTGTGGGGGTGTTGATCACCGGTTCGGTGGTCACCTCCGGTGATGCCGTGCATCTGCTGCGCGGGGCCGGGAAATAGCAGCCGGCGTACTGACGAAGGGAACTCTGCCGTGCGCACCATCTGCGCCGTCGTCCTCGTGTTCGAGGCCATCGTGATCGGCCTCGCCATCCCCGTGGCCACCAATCTGCAAGACATGGGCATCGCCGTTGCCGGTGGCCTGTGGGGTGGAATGGCCGTTGCAGCCCTGGTCCTGTCGGGTCTGCAGAAACGCACCTGGGCCCACTACGCGGGGTGGGTACTACAGGCGGCATTCCTGCTCAGCTCGTTCTGGGTGTCGGGGATGCTGCTCATCGCCGTCGTCTTCGTGTCCCTGTGGGTCACAGGCGTGGTCATGGGCCGCCGTGTCGATGAGGCCCGAGCGGCCCACAGTGCCGCCGTCCACGCACAGGAGGCGTCCGCGTCCGGCACGGGCTCGCCCCAAACGCGATAGTGTGACGCAAGGTCCGGGGTGTGCGTCCGACCCACGGGGTGTCTTCTCCCCTTCCCCGTGGCCCGCTCCCCGCGCCTTCACCCGATCCCTTTTTCCGTGTGCGGCCGGCACCGTGGGTGAGTCCCCACATGCGCCACGCGGAGTCTCAGTGAGGAGTTGACACGCACGTGGAGCGCACTCTTGTTCTCATCAAGCCGGATGGTGTTCGCCGCAACATCATCGGCGAGATCATCTCACGCATCGAGCGCAAGGGCTTGCAGATAGCCGCGATGGAGATGCGCACGCTCGACCCCGACACGGCCAAGGCACACTACGAGGAGCATGCCTCACGTCCGTTCTTCGATTCGCTGGTCGAGTTCATCACCAGTGGTCCGTTGGTGGCCATGGTGGTCGAGGGCGAGCGTGTGATCGAGGCCTTCCGTGCTCTGGCCGGTGCGACCGATCCGGTTGCCGCCACCCCGGGTACCGTCCGCGGCGACTACGCCCTGGAGGTGCAGCAGAACATCGTGCACGGCTCGGACTCCACCTACTCCGCCGAGCGCGAGATCAAGCTCTTCTTCCCCGACCTGTAGGTCCGTAAAACGCCCGGGTCAGGACTCCTTTCTCACAAGGGCCTGACCCGGGCTTTGTCGTCTCAGGGGTGCTTTGAGCAATAATTCGGTGTGTTTGCGTAACGATCCAAGTGCCGAACGTTACCATGCGGGGGACTGGATACCTATCGTGCCGGAACGACTACGTATGGTCGCCCTGCGCAACCACGTCCGACACGGCGCCTTGAGGACGTTACATGCCGAACAACCTTGCTTTTCTCGGCCGGGACATGGCCGTCGACCTGGGTACAGCCAACACGCTCGTGTACGTGCGTGGGCGTGGCATCGTGCTGAACGAGCCCTCGGTGGTCGCGGTCAACACGTCAACGGGCAAGATCGTCGCGGTCGGTACCGAGGCCAAGCAGATGATCGGCCGCACCCCGACCAACATCACTGCCATCCGCCCACTCAAGGACGGCGTCATCGCCGACTTCGAGATCACCGAGCGGATGCTCCGCTACTTCATCCAGAAGATCCACCGACGACGCCACTTCGCCAAACCACGCATCATCGTGGCCGTACCCAGCGGTATCACCTCGGTCGAACACCGCGCGGTCAAGGAAGCGGGCTACCAGGCGGGTGCGCGCCGGGTCTACATCATCGAAGAACCCATGGCCGCAGCCATCGGCGCGGAACTTCCGATCCACGAACCCACCGGAAACATGGTGGTGGACATCGGCGGAGGCACCACCGAGGTCGCCGTCATCTCCATGGGAGGGATCGTCACCTCCCAATCCATCCGTGTGGGCGGTGACGAACTCGACCTGGCCATCATGTCCTTCGTCAAGAAGGAGTACTCCATGATGATCGGGGGACGCACCGCCGAACAGCTCAAGATGGCTGTCGGCGCGGCTCACCCCACCGGTGAGAAAGAACTGCAGGCCGAGGTACGTGGCCGAGACCTCGTCAGTGGCTTGCCCAAGACCGTCGTCATGTCGGAGTCCGACGTGCGTCTGGCCCTTGAGGAATCGATCATCGCCATCGTCGACGCGGTCCGTACCAGCCTCGACAAGTGTCCACCCGAATTGTCCGGAGACATCATGGACCGGGGTGTGGCCGTCACAGGAGGGGGCGCGTTGCTGCGCGGCCTGGACGAGCGGCTCCTCCACGAGACCGGGATGCCCATCCATCTGGCCGAGAACGCACTCGACTCGGTCGTGGTCGGATCGGGCACCTGTGTGGAGAACTACGAACGTCTGAACCAGGTCCTTGTCCCCGAACGGCGGCGCTGACATGTTCCGAGACTCCTCGAAGTCCCGGTTGATCCTGGCCGTGCTCCTGGCGGTCACGGTGGTGCTGCTGGTCATGGATGTCCGCCCCGGCACCAACCCGGTCACCTCGGTGGCCAGGGCCGGCGGAGAACTGGCCTTCAGCCCTGCCGCGGCGGGTGTCTCCTGGGCCCTGGGCCCTGCGGTGGATCTTTACGAAGGGATCCGCCAAGGGGCAGGGTCGGCCGAGCGTATCGCCGAGCTGGAAGAGGCCAACGCCGAGCTGGAGAACGAACTCGACGCCGCGCGTTTGGACCAGGGCCGTGCCGATCAGCTCGAGGACATGCTGCACCTGTCCGGCCTGGGTGGTTACGAGGTCGTGCCCGCCCAGGCCGTCACACGCGTCACCTCCCAGGGGTATGCGCACACCGTCACCTTGGACGTGGGCTCCGACTCCGGCGTGACCTCGGACATGACCGTGGTCAACGGTGAGGGGTTGGTCGGGCGGGTCGTCGATGCCGGGCCACGGACCTCCACGGTCCTGCTCGCCACCGACGGAACTTCCGCGGTCGGGGCACGCCTGGAATCCACCCGCAAGATCGGGGTGGTCAACGGCGGTGCGCTCCCGGGTGGCCCCGAGGCGGAGATGACCTACGAACTGTTCGACATGGATGTCCCGGTCGAGCCCGGGGACCGGGTGGTCACCCTCGGCTCACACGAAGGGGCTCCGTTCGTGCCAGGAGTGCCGATCGGCTCCGTCGAGGAGGTGCAGGTCTCACCGGGCGCACTCAGCCGAACAGCCAGCATCACCCCGGACGTGGACTTCGCTTCCCTGGACCTGGTGGGGGTGGTCGTCGCAGGCCCGGCCGAGGACCCACGTGACTCCGTACTCCCGAACGATCCCGATCCAGAGGAGGACGACCGATGAGGGTCGCGATCACGTTCGTCCTGGTCACCGTTGCTGTCCTGGCACAGGCCACCGTCATCAACCGGTTGCCTTTCGACTGGAACGCGGGCCCCGACCTGGTAGTGGCAACTGTGGTTGCGGTCGCCCTGACCACGAGTCCCGCAGCGGCCGCCGGGACCGGGTTCGCGGCAGGGTTGGCCATCGACGTCATGCCACCGGCAGAGCACCCTGTGGGCCGGTACACGCTCGTGTTGTGTCTGGCGGCCTATCTGGTGGCTCTGCTGTACCGCAACACCGGAGCGACCGGAGGGCGGATCTCTTTTCCGACGGCACTGGGTGTCACGGCCGTGACCACCCTGGCTGTCGGCCTGGGATACGCGGCCATCGGTTTCGTGATGGGAGATCCGAGGGTGGAGCTCACCGAGGCTGCGTACACCGTCGGTACCAGCACCCTGGTCACTGCGCTGATCACACCCTTGGTGACTCTGCCGATCCTGCGGTTGCGTGAACACCTGACCGACAGCGAGTTCACGACCGTTCAAGGACCGACCTCAGTGGAAGGATGGTGAACCGTGCATCGACCTCCGGTCGACCCCACATTGCCCGGCCGCCGCCTGGGCCGGGCCGGGCTCATTCTGGCTCAGATCCTGGTCCTGGTGCTCTTTGCCGTTCTGGCTGTACGCCTGTGGTACCTGCAGGTGCCGATGGCCGACCACTACCGTGACCTTGCTGTGGCCAACCACCGACAAGAACTCGTCGTGCCCGCCACCCGTGGTCAGATCCTCGACACCGCGGGCCGGACGATGGTCAACAACAGGACCGAACTGACGGTGTCGGCCGACTACCACGAACTCCAAGGCATGGAGGACGGGGGAGAACAGGTCCTCACCGATCTGTCCGAGCTCCTCGACATCCCACTGGAAGACCTCCAGCAGCGCATGCGCCTGTGTGGGCCCGATGTCCAACGTCCCTGCTGGCCCGGGTCGCCCTATCAGCCCGTCACCCTGGCCGAGGACGTCGAGGCCCCTGTCGCCCTGCAGATCATGGAACGCTCCGAGGACTTTCCCGGAATCACCGCCCAGGCACTGGCCATGCGTGAATACCCGTACGAGGAGCGGGCCGGACAGATCCTCGGTTATCTCCAACCGGTCACTCAAGAAGAGCTGGAGTCGCGTGAGGAGCTACGTACCCAGTTCACCGGGGTCGACCAGGTGGGCCGGGACGGTCTGGAGGCGGTCTACGACAAGGAACTACGTGGTACTTCCGGGCTGAGCACCCTTGGTGTGAACAACCACGGCGAAGTCATGGACGTCATTTCCGAGACGCTGCCCGAGCCGGGAGCACACCTGATCACCCACCTGGACATGAACGTCCAGAAGGTCGCGGAGGAGGCGCTGGCTCGCGGTATGGAAAACGCCCGCTCCAAGTACGAGGCAGACTCGGGGGCCGCGGTCGTTCTGGACGTGCGCACCGGCGGGGTCGTGGCCATGGCCAGTGTGCCGACCTACGACCCCACCATCTGGGAGGGCGGTATCGACCAGGAGACCTTCGACGAGATCCTCAGCGAGGAGGCGGGTGAACCCATGCTCTCCCGTGCGGTGCAGGGCACCTACCCGCCCGGCTCCACGTTCAAGGTCTCGTCGATGGTGGCCGCCGCCGAGAACGGTTACGGCCTGCACGACACCTACTCCTGTCCCGGGTCGGTGAGCCTGGCCGGACAGAGCTACGAGAACTACGGCGGTGCGGGGCAGGGCAGCATTTCCCTGAAGGATGCGATCGTCAAGTCCTGCAACACCGTCTTCTACAACTTCGGATATCAGATGTGGAAGCAGGACGGCGGCCTGCACCCCGACGGTGATGCGGACGAGTTCATGGCCGAAACCGCACGAGGTTTCGGTTTTGGTTCACCGACCGGGGTCGACCTGCCCTACGAGACCGGTGGGCGCATCCCGGACCGGGAGTGGAAGCGTTCCTTCTGGGAGGAGACCCAGGAGGTCAACTGCGAACGGGCCGAGCAGGGTTACCCAGAAGTCGCCGAGACCGATCCGTCCCGGGCCGCCTACCTCGAACGGCTCGCCCACGAGCACTGTGTGGAGGGCTTCGAGTGGCGTGCCAACGAGGCGGTCAACTTCTCGATCGGCCAGGGCGACGTCCTGGTCAGCCCACTGCAACTGGCTGCCGCCTACGCGGCCGTCGCCAACGGTGGCACGCTCTACGAGCCACGGGTGGCACGTGCGATGGTCTCCGCCGACGGGTCCGAGGTGCAGGAGATCGAGCCGACCGTCAAGGGCGAGTTGCCCGCGAGCGACGAGACCATCTCCTACCTGCAGGACGCGCTGGAGGAAGTGACCAAGTCCGGTACCGGCCGTGGTGCCTTCGACGGGTTCCCACAGGATCAGGTGTCGGTGGCGGGCAAGACCGGTAGTGCCGACGTAGAGGGACGCCAGGTCTCCTCGTGGTTTGCTTCCTACGCCCCGGCCGATGACCCGCAGTTCGCCGTGGCCGTCCTGGTCTCTCAGGCCGGTACCGGGGCCGAGGCAGCAGCTCCCATCACACGTGAGATCTACGAGGGCATATACGGAATCAGTTCCACCGAGGACGCCGAGGGCGCCGAACAGGGTGAGCCTTTGCTGCCCGGGGGACACCCCTACGAGGACCTGCCCACCGTGCGCTCCGACGGTTCCATCGAGATGTTGGAGCCCTGATGTTCACGCACGCGGAAAGTAGGCCACGTACACAGGGTGATCTTGGTCGGACCTTCGGCAACGTGGCCGGAGAAGTACGACGTCTGGACTGGATCCTGGTCCTGGCCGTTCTGGCCCTCGGCATGCTCGGAGCCCTGCTCGTATGGGCGGCGACCTTGCCCGGGGACGGTGGGGATCCGCTGGATTCCACCCACCACCTGACTCGTCACCTGGTGCATCTGGTGACGGGGTTCGTGGTGTGTCTGGTGATCGCCTCGGTGGATTATCGGACGATCCGTGCCTATACGCCCCTGATCTACCTTTTTACCTTGGTCAGTCTGGTGCTTGTGCTCACCCCGCTGGGGGCGGTGGTCAACGGCTCACGGGGCTGGCTCGTCGTCGGAGGTTTTCAGTTTCAGCCCAGTGAGCTGATGAAGGTCGGCCTGATCATGGTCCTTGCGACTTTGCTGGGCGAACCCCGGGACGGTGAGACCAAACCGATGACGCGGGACGTCTTGTTCTGCCTTTTGGTGTTGGTCACGCCGCTGATGTTGGTGGTGCTTCAACCGGACCTGGGTACTGCCTTGGTGCTGGGGGCGATCTTTCTTGGTGTGCTCACCCTGTCCGGGGCGCCCGTGATGTGGGTGATGGGCATGCTCGCCTGCGGTGCGGTGGTGGCTCTTTGCGTGTGGTGGTTCGAATTGTTGGAGCCGTACCAGATGCAGCGTGTGGCCACGCTCATGTCTCCGGCCGCGGATCCCCAGGGTGCCGGTTACAACTCGGCGCAGGCGTTGATCGCGGTGGGTTCGGGTGGGTTCGACGGCACGGGGCTGTTCCAGGGGGAGCAGACGCACGGCCGGTTCGTGCCCGAGCAGCACACCGACTTCATCTTCACCGTCGCGGGGGAGGAGCTCGGTTTTGTGGGCGCGATGGCGATCATCGCGCTCACGGCCCTGATCCTGTGGCGTGTCCTGCGTATCGGCCTGAAGTGCGATCTGCCCTATCCGCGGCTGGTCTGCGTGGGGGTCGCCACCTGGTTCGGGTTCCAGTCCTTCATCAACATCGGTATGTGTTTGGGGCTGATGCCGGTCACGGGGATCCCGCTTCCGTTCGTCTCCTACGGGGGTACCGCGCTCCTGGCCAACATGTTCGCGCTCGGGTTGGTGTTGGGGATCCATGCCCGCAACCGTGGTTTCGAGTAGCCGCGAACACCCTTCCGAAGGGGCGCATTTCCAGAACTGGACCCTTCGTCGTGGAGACACGGGCCGGCACAAGTGGTGAATCACACATCACCGTGATGTGGGAGGGCGGACAACCCCGGAAGAAAAAGGGCTGCTTCAAGGGGAAGGTGTATGGCCCGGCGCCCCGCTCGCGCCGGGCCATACAACCAATAAGACTCGTGGGGCACGCGTTTGGTTGCCATCGAACGCAGATTTTTTTGGATTTTTTTCCGAGCTGTCCGTGTTCCGGTGATCAACACCGGTTCTGAGGCCCCGCCCGGTCGGCTTGTGACTTTTCGATCGCAGGTCAGCGGGGGAGGTATCGGTATGCGTGGTCTTGCCGGCGCATGTGCACCACTATGCACCGTACGCTGAACAAGACGAGGAACAAGCCCCTTCGGGTCGCTCCGGCGGCCGAACACAGGGGGCACGAGGAAAGGAGTTGAGCTGCCCCCCGCATCTGAGGGCAACACCTCACCCTCCACCGCCACACCCGGACAACGGCTTCGTGTCCACCACGCCAAACGTGGACGCATGAGGTTCGCCGGCCACAGGGACAACGCCCGGGCATGCGAACATGCCCTGCGACGGGCCCAGGTGCCCAGGGCTTTTTCGGCGGGCTTTTCACCTCACCCCAAGATTTCCCACACCGGAGCGGTCCCCACAGGGGCCGCCGGCGAAGCCGACCACCTCGAACTCCTCTTGGCAGAGCGGTGTTCTCCGGGACAGGTGAGAGCAGATCTCGATAAGGCCATGCCGGAGGGCAACGACGTCATCGAAGTCGTCGAGGCCCGCAACCCCGGGTCGGCCGATCGATTGCATGCCTCCGAATGGCGAGTGGAGCCGGCGGGAGTCGACCCCGACGACGCCGCCGAAGCGGTGGCCGACTGTTCGGCCGCCGACAGTGTCGAGGTGGAAAGAACGACGAAGAAGGGCCGACGCCGATTCGACACTCGGCCGGCGGTGGTCCGCAGCAACGTGTCTGCAAAACCCCACGGGCGTGGCCCAAGGGAGCAACACGTCGCATATGCCATACTTCGCATGGTCGTACGGCACACGCAACCTGCTGTTCGACCGAGTGACGTGCTGAACGGCCTTCACCACGTGGCCGACCTCGCGCCGCCGTCGTCCTTGTCGACGACTCGGCCGGCGCAGGGGCCGCTGGGCGAGGCGATCGGTGCGATCGTGGATCCGCTCACCGTGGACCGACCCGACGCTCACACAACGAGCACCGGTTCCACGGGTCTTGACGTCAACGAGCGGCACGAAAACGCATCGCAGCCGTCGGTGTCCACGACGGGGCCACCCGGATGAGCGGTCCCTGAGCGGGGAACGTGGGCGCAACCACAGGACTTTGCCCCGGTGGCACCAAGGTGTCGCCGGCGCCGATACAGCGACGACAGTCTCCGTGAGGCTGCACTGCGACCGACAGGTCGTGGGGCGCCCGGAGACTCTGACGGGAGACCGCCCGGATGCTCGACAACGAGCCCACGAACGGTGCCGAAGGCACCGCGGGTACAACTGAAACAACCGACCACGAGGCAGCATCGCCTCCGACAGGGGACAGCGAGGTACGCGTGACCACGCCCGCGCCCACCAAGGGTGCTCGGCGTGCCGCAGGACCACCTCCCGAATCAGACGAGGTTTTCTCTGCCCCTTCCGCACCCGTCACCTCCCCGGCCGGCTCCGGTGAAGGAGGGACGGTCAAGACAGCGGTGAGCGCACCCACCTCGCGCAGGCGCACAGTGCGCGCCGCGGGCCGACCCGCGGAAACGCAGGCCCCACGCCGCCGCACCCGTGCCGCAACCGAAACAGCCGAGTCGGCCTCCAAGAGTTCCGAGCAAGACACAGAACCAAGGCCCGACACCACCGTGGAAGAGACTTCTGCCGAGGGCGCCACAGTTTTCCGCGCGCCCGGCATGCTCTTTCAACCTCCGGTCGCTCAGGAACGTCCGACGAGGCCGGACCCGGTTGCCGACCAGGCCGTCCCCGCAGCCGAAGAGACGGACACGGACGACCAGCAGAGCACCGGATCCACCGATCCCGAGGAAAGCCGGGACCCCGAGCGCTCCAGCCGTCGGCGCCGACGCCGTGGCGGCCGTGGACGTGGTCGCTCACGCTCTGCGGAAGAGACCGCCGAGGACACCGGAGCCACCGAGCCCGCCGAGAACGGCCGGGCCACCCAGGTGCGGGAGGAAGGCAGCAAAGGCGGCAACGGCGTCGAGAGCTCTTCGGAGGAGCAAGAAGGTGGCAGCCGGCGTCGTCGTCGGCGTCGTCGCCGTGTGGGAAGCTCCACCGAGTCCGTCGAGGACGATCCGCCGAACACCGTGGTCAGGGTGCGCGAACCACGTCAGGACAAACCCGTCGAGGACGAGGTCCAGGCGGTGCGTGGTTCCACCAGGCTGGAGGCCAAGAAGCAGCGCCGACGGGAGGGCCGCGAGCAGGGGCGTCGCCGGACACCGATAGTGACCGAGTCGGAATTCCTGGCTCGCCGGGAGTCGGTCGAACGTGACCTGGTCATCCGGCGCACGGGGGATCGCACACAGATCGCCGTGCTCGAGGACGACGTCCTTGTCGAGCACTACGTCGATCGCGCCACGCACCGTTCGTTCGTGGGCAATGTGTACCTGGGTCGGGTGCAGAACGTGTTGCCGTCGATGGAGGCCGCGTTCGTCGACATCGGCAAGGGACGCAACGCCGTCCTGTACGCGGGTGAGGTCAACTGGGACGCGCTGGGGGTGGACGGCCAACCCAAACGCATCGAATCGGTGCTCAAGTCCGGCCAGTCGGTCCTGGTGCAGGTCACCAAAGACCCGGTGGGGCACAAAGGTGCCCGCCTGACCAGTCAGATCAGCTTGCCGGGCCGTTACCTGGTGTATGTGCCGGGCGGGTCGATGACCGGTATCAGCCGTAAGCTCCCCGACAAAGAGCGTGCGCGCCTGAAGCAGATCCTCAAGAAGGTCATGCCGTCGGGTGCGGGCGTGATCGTGCGCACTGCCTCGGAGGGGGCGAGCGAGGAGGAGCTGGAACGCGACATCTCGCGCCTGGCGAAGCAGTGGGACTCCATCCAGCGCAAATCGAAGTCGGCGCGCTCTCCTGCTCTGCTCAACAGTGAGCCGGATCTGACCGTCCGGGTCGTCCGTGATGTGTTCAACGAGGACTTCTCCAGCCTGGTGGTCTCGGGGGACGAGGCCTGGGACACCGTGCACGAGTACGTGGAGCACGTGGCTCCCCATCTGGCCGAGCGTTTGTCGCACTGGAACCAGAAGCAGGACGTGTTCGCCGCCTACCGGGTCGATGAGCAGATCAACAAGGCCCTCGAGCGCAAGGTCTGGTTGCCCAGCGGTGGTTCGTTGATCATCGACCGTACCGAGGCGATGACCGTCGTGGACGTCAACACCGGCAAGTTCACCGGTCAGGGCGGCAACCTCGAGGAGACCGTCACCAAGAACAACCTGGAGGCGGCCGAGGAGATCGTTCGGCAGCTGCGTCTGCGGGACATCGGCGGCATCATCGTCATCGACTTCATCGACATGGTGTTGGAGTCCAACCGGGACCTGGTCCTGCGACGGATGTTGGAGTGCCTGTCACGGGACCGCACCAAGCACCAGGTGGCGGAGGTCACGTCGCTGGGGCTGGTGCAGATGACCCGTAAGAGGGTCGGTCAAGGGCTTCTCGAGGCGTTCTCGCACACGTGTGAACATTGTGGCGGTCGCGGACTGTTGTTGTCGGACGAGCCGGTCGAGGGCAAGAACGGCAACGGTGGCCGTAAGAAGAAGGACAAGGCCAAGGGCGACACCGAGCAGCAGTCCAGCAAATCCGACAAGGCCGGCAAGACAGAGAAGGCCGACAAGGCGGGCAAGCAGTCCGACAAGGACAAGACGGAGGAGGCAGCGGCCTCCGAGCAGGCCAAGGGCAAGTCCAAGAAGTCCACGAGCCGCAAGACGGCCAAGGACGATGCCGTAAAGACCGCCGAACCGACCGAGCAGGCCGAACCCTCTGCAACCGACACCGCCGGAACAGAGGCTCCCGAGGGAAAGGCCAAGACCTCCCGAAGGACCGAAGACGCAACCTCCGGGGCATCGGAGGAAACCACCCCGACGGTCGATGCCGAAGAGTCCGCAGAGGGCGAGGGCGACGCGGAACGGCCCAAACGGCGCCGTACGCGGCGTACCAGGACGGCCGCGTCCACATCCACCACGGTGGACACCGTGGACGCCGGTTGACCGATGGGTGAACGGTTCGGACCGGGTTTCGGCCCGGTCCGAACGCGGACGCGTGTGCAGGCCTGTGGCAAGGCAGTGGTAACCTGAGGGACGGTGCTTCGGCGCGCTCCGTGTGACCGCGCGCCCCGACACCGAAGTGCTCTCCACGCAGGGTTTGTTTCCCTCAGATCCCCGCGCCCCGCTACAGGCGATCAAGTGGATCGTGGAACGAGGCTTCTCTCCACCCCTTGGTGGGGTGATCCCTCCCGGTCAAGCCCGAGCAGGGCACGACCGGACCCAGGACCCCGGGTCTCGGGTCCCACTTTCGTGGGTTTGGTCCCGGGAATGGTCCCGAGCGCAGTATTCGTTGAGCGAGCAGGAAGAGAGTTACCCGGTGTACGCGATCGTGCGAGCGGGCGGCCGACAGGAGAAGGTGTCCGTCGATGACGTTCTGACCATCGACAAGGTCTCGGAAGGGGCCGGCACCACGATCACGTGGCAGCCCATTCTCGTCGTCGATGACGGCAATGTCATCTCAGAGGCCGACAAGCTGAACGGCTACTCCGTGACCGCCGAAGTTCTCGGTGAGGTCACCGGCCCCAAGATCAATATCATCAAGTACAAGAACAAGACCGGTTACAAGAAGCGCCAGGGACACCGCCAGAAGCACACCCAGGTGCGAGTCACCGGTATCGCGGCGAAGTAGGAGGCTGGACACATGGCAAGCAAGAAGGGCGCTTCTTCCAGCAGGAACGGTCGTGACTCGAATGCCAAGCGCCTCGGCGTGAAGCGTTTCGGTGGTCAGAGCGTGAACGCCGGCGAGATCCTGGTTCGTCAGCGCGGCACAAGGTTCCACCCGGGCGCCAACGTGGGCCGTGGTGGTGACGACACGCTGTTCGCGCTGGTCGGCGGTGAGGTCAAGTTCGGCAACTTCCGCGGCCGCAAGGCAGTGAACATCGTTCCTGTGGCCGAGTAGGTCACGCACGAGCGTTGTGGTTTTCGTAGGCGGGCCAGGGAACACCGGCCCGCCTTTTGCGTTGTCACCAGGTGACACGCGTTTCACCGAGCCGCCGGTCAGCGGCCCATGACCCACGGGGAGAACCATGCCTGACTTCGTCGACGAAGTGACTCTGCATGTCAGAGCCGGAAACGGCGGACACGGCTGTGTTTCCGTGCACCGGGAGAAATTCAAGCCTCTCGGTGGCCCCGACGGTGCCAACGGTGGCCGTGGTGGTGACGTGATCCTGGAGGTCGACGCTCAACGCGCCACGCTGCTGGACTACCGGCGCCGCCCCCACCGCACCGCACGAAACGGCACCCCCGGTCAGGGTGGTAACCGTTCCGGTGCCAATGGCGAAGACCTGGTTCTGCACGTGCCCGACGGCACCGTGGTCACCCACATGGACGGCGAAGTCATCGCCGACCTGGTGGGTCACGGAACTCGCATGGTTCTGGCCCGAGGAGGAAACGGGGGGCTGGGTAACGCGGCCCTGGCGTCCAAAAAACGCAAGGCCCCCGGTTTTGCGCTCAAGGGTGAAGAGGGCCAAGTACTGGACGTGCGGCTGGAGATGAAAGCCATCGCCGACGTCGGACTGGTGGGTTTTCCCAGTGCGGGCAAGTCGTCGTTGATCGCAGCGATGTCTGCGGCCCGCCCCAAGATCGCCGACTATCCGTTCACCACCCTGGTGCCCAACCTCGGCGTGGTCGAGGCCGGTTCCGTGCAGTATGTGGTCGCCGACGTGCCGGGCCTGATCCCCGGTGCCAGCGAGGGCAAAGGACTGGGGTTGGAGTTCCTGCGTCACATCGAACGCTGCTCCACCCTGTTGCACGTCCTGGACTGCGCCACTTATGAGACCGACCGTGATCCGGTCAGTGACCTGGAGGCCCTGGAGAACGAATTGGCCGCCTACGGGGAGCTCGCCGGAGTGGACCTGTCCGACAGGCCCCGCATCGTCGCTCTCAACAAGATCGACGTCCTGGACGCTCGCGAGTTGGCCGAGATGGTCACACCGATGCTGCTCGAACGCAACTACCAGGTCTTGGAGGTCTCCGCGGCTTCCCGTGAAGGTCTGCGTGAACTGTCCTATGCTCTGGCCGAGCAGGTCGTGGCGGACCGGAAGAGTGCCGCCGAGGTCGAACCCACCCGAGTCGTGCTGCGCCCCAAGGTGATCGACGACACCCCGTTCGAAGTGGTGCCCCTGGGCAACAACACCTTCCGGGTACGCGGCGACAAGCCCACCCGCTGGGTCGTCCAGACCGACTTCTCCAACGACGAGGCCGTCGGTTACCTGGCGGAGCGGCTGCATCGTCTTGGCATCGAGGAAAGGCTGGCCAAGCTCGGTGCGAGCGACGGCGCCGAGGTCCACATCGGACCGGAGGAGGACTACGTGGTCTTCGACTGGGACCCTTCCTTGGACGCCGAGGCCGACCCGACCGGCCCGCGTGGAACCGACACCCGGCTGGACTGAGCCGCGCGGGGACGCATCATTTCTCACCAGCCGTACCCGTATTCAAGGCACGCGCGCGGCGCCCGGTCGCCACGCCACGGATGGAAAGTCTCTTGCACGGTGCAGAGCACGAGCAGTGAACAGATCGATGCCCTGGAGATCGAGGGCCGGACCGCGGTAGCAGAGGCCCGGCGGATCGTGGTGAAGGTGGGGTCGTCGTCACTGACCACCCCGGACGGCCGTATCGACGACGGCCGTATCCGTGATCTGGTGGAGGTGTTGGCGGCCCGCCGTATCGCCGGTCAGGAAGTCATCCTCGTCTCCTCCGGCGCGGTGGCCGCCGGAATGACCCCTCTGGGTATGCGCCGACGCCCCCACGACCTGGCGTCACAGCAGGCCGCGGCCAGTGTCGGACAAGGGTTGCTCCTGGCTTCCTACACCGCGGAACTGGCCGGCTACGGGCTCAACGCTGCGCAGGTTCTGCTCACTGTCGAGGACATGATGCGCCGGGTCCAGCACCGCAACGCCCAACGCACCTTGCACCGACTGCTGGACATCGGAGCACTGCCGATCGTCAACGAGAACGACACCGTGGCCACGCACGAGATCCGCTTCGGTGACAACGACCGGCTGGCGGCGTTGGTCGCCCACCTGATGCGCGCCGATGCGCTGGTGTTGCTGTCGGACGTGGACGCCCTGTACGACGGCAACCCGGCGTCCCCGGGCACTTCAGTGGTGCACATGGTGCGTGACCCGTCCGATCTGACCGGTATCGACATCGGTGGTGCGGGTAAGCGCGGGGTGGGCACCGGAGGGATGGTCACCAAGGTCGACTCGGCACGCATCGCGACCGAGGCGGGGGTGCACACCGTTCTGACCTCCGCGGCCCATGCCCGCGCGGCCCTGACCGGTGAACGTGTGGGCACGTTCTTCGCACCGGCGAAGGGGCGTCGCCCCTCGGCACGCCAGCTGTGGCTGGCCCACGCCACCGCGGGGCGGGGCAGTCTCGTCCTGGACCCGGGGGCGGTTCGCGCCGTGGTCGAGGCCAAGGCCTCGCTGTTGCCCGCGGGGGTGGTCAGGGTCAAGGGTGACTTCAGCGCGGGAGACCCGGTGGACCTGCGTGACGAGGACGGAACCGTGATCGCACGCGGTCTGGTCAACTACGACGCCACAGAGGTCCCCGGTCTCCTGGGCCGTTCGACGCGCTGGTTGGCTCGGGAGATGGGCCCTTCCTACGAGCGGGAACTGGTGCACCGCGACGATCTGGTGGTGCTCTGACCGGAAAGGAACGACCCGCGGTACCTGGTCGGTCGGTGGACCTCCTGCTCTCAGGTGAGCTTGCGTACCAGCGACAGAGGCAGAAGCTTCAACAACCAGCCGATCGGGACCCAGGGCCACGCGGGCACATACGCCTTGGTCTTGCGTTTTTCGATGGCCGCGACCATGGAACGCACACCGGTCTTGGTGTCCACCATGAAGGGGGTCTTCTGGGTGACGTGCTCGTTCATCTCCGAACGGATGTAACCCGGATAAATGACCGACACGTCGAGCCCGGGGACCCGCTCGGACCGCAGCCCCTCTGCCAAAGAGGCCAGTCCGGCCTTGGTGGCGGCATAGACCGTCATTGCTTTTCGCATCCCGCGCAGTGCGGACATCGACGAGATCATCACCAGGTGCCCCCGGCCCTGTTCACGGAAGATCTCCATCGCGGCCTCGCTCTGGGACAGAGCACCCACGAAATTGGTCATCGCCGTCCGGCGGTTGGCGTCGGCACGCCCCTTGCCCAGAGCCGCGCCCTTGCCGAGTCCGGCGTTGACGATCACTCGGTCGACACCGCCAAGGGCTTGGGACAGCTCATGAAAGACGGTGAAGACGGCGTCGTGGTCGGTGACGTCCAGGGCACGCAACTCCACCGTGCGTTCGGGGTGGGCAGCGATGACATCGCTACGCAGCGCCTCCATCTTCTCCCGGCGCCGTGCGCAAAGCCCCAGGTCATAGCCGAGAGCGGCGAACTGGTGCGCCATCTCCGCCCCAAGACCGGCACTGGCGCCGGTGATGATGATCTTTCCCTTGCCCATGTTGTGCGTCTTCTCTTCTTTCCTGGTTCGTACTGATATTTCGCGCAGCTCGGAGCCTATGACCCACTCATCTTCCTGCACCTGGCAGGGTGGCCACACTCTGTGCACCGAACTTCTTCTCGAGTCCGAAGAGGTCGAGGTCCACATTCGTTCTGCTTGAGTGGTACGGCCTGGGCGTGACGGCCTCGGTGGATATCCTGAAGGAAGACTTCGAAGATTCTCCGACGAAGAAGAACGGCTCGCGCCTGCTTCGACGAGCGGACGGTCACACCTACAACACACAGAAGGAGGCAGGGGCTTCTTCCTCGGCCCGAGGGCGGGGAGCCTGCCCCGCACATCAGATGAGTGACATCGAGCGCGAGGTGCACGCTGTTGCCGAGCGTGCCGGAAATGCAGCGGCCGACCTCGCCCCGCTCAGTCGGGGGGTGAAGGACGCCGCACTGTCGGCGATCGCCGACGCACTGGTCAAGCGGGCCGACGAGATCACCGCAGCCAACGCAGAAGATGTGGAACGGGCACAGGAAGCAGGCACTTCCCCGGCGATGATCGACCGGTTGCGGCTGACCCCGGAACGCATCGAGCAGATCGCCGACGCAGTACGTGAGATCGTGGAACTGCCCGACCCGGTGGGTGAATCCGTACGCGGTGGGGTCCTGCCCAACGGCTTGGACCTGCGTCAGATCCGCGTGCCCCTGGGCGTGGTCGGCATCATCTACGAGGGACGACCCAACGTCACCGTGGACGCAGCGGCCTTGTGCCTCAAGAGCGGCAATGCGTCACTGCTGCGCGGGTCGTCCTCGGCCTATGCCTCCAACGTCGCACTGACCAAGGTGCTGCGTGAGGCCCTCGAAGGCACCGGGGTGCCCGCCGACGCCATCCAGATGGTTCCCGGCCGGAGCCGGGAGTCCTCCGCCGCGCTGATGCGGGCACGTGGCCTTGTGGACGTACTCATCCCGCGCGGGGGTGCCTCCCTGATCCAGGCGGTGATGCGCGACTCCACCATCCCGGTCATCGAGACCGGCGAGGGGCTGTGCCACGTGTACGTGGATGCCCACGCGGACCTGGACAAGGCCGTGGACATCGCGACCAACGCCAAGGCCCAGCGCTGCTCGGTGTGCAACGCCGCCGAGACCTTGCTGGTGCACGAGCAGGTGGCCGAGGATTTCTTGCCTCGAGCGTTGGAAGGCTTCGCCGAGCTGGATGTGACGGTGCACGGGGACGAACGCGTGCTTGCGGTGGCACGGGCAGCAAACACCAAGGCACAGGTGCAGGAGGCCACCGAGGAGGATTGGTCCACCGAGTACCTTTCCATGGACATCGCGGTGCGTGTGGTGCCCGACATCGACACTGCTCTGGAACACATCCGCACCCACTCCACCCAGCACACCGAGGCGATCGTCACCGACTCCCTGAAGGCCTCCCGGTACTTCGTGTCCCGGGTGGACGCGGCCGCGGTGATGGTGAATGCCTCCACCCGTTTCACCGACGGAGGCGAATTCGGTTTCGGTGCAGAAATCGGTATTTCCAACCAGAAGCTGCACGCCCGTGGCCCGATGGGTCTGCTCGAACTCACCTCGACCAAATACGTGGTGACCGGAGACGGCCACCTGAGGTAGTTTTCGTGCTTCCCGTGGCCGACCCCTCGGCCACGGGAAGGGTGGAACCTGGGGCTTTTCGCCGACGGATGTTCCTTTCCTGGTTGTTTTTCCGTTTCCCGGCGAGAAACTTGGACAGAAGTGAATATTCACCGGCGGAGTATTCACAAATCGATGCACGAGGGGTACTTTCGCTGTGATGCTTTGCGGTGCTCTTCCCGCACACCGATCAGGAGCATCGCCCCCCGATCACAACGAAAGGAATCCCCCGCATGAAGTTCCGGAGCGTGGTCGCGACGTCGGCAACGGCTGTCCTGGCCGTCGGTGGGGTGACCATGATGGCCGCCCCCGCCCAGGCCGATCTGGTCACGACGTGCAGCGGACACGGCGGCGCCATCACCTTGCCCACCGATCTGGTCGTCCCCACCGGAGAGAGCTGCTACTTGGACGGTACGACCGTCCAGGGCGATGTCACCGTGAACGAGGAAGCCAACCTGCACATCGTCGGTGGTGAGATCGAGGGTGAGGTGACGGTCGAACCCGATGGTTACTTCGACTCCTCCGACTCTTCTCTGGCCGGAGAGGTGACCAACAAGGGTTCCTACGGTACTTACCTGGAGAACTCCACCGGTGAGGGTCTGAACGCGGTCCCGGTCGAGGACGTCGACAACGACGGCTTCGTCTACGTCATCGACTCCTCCATCAGCTCCGTGGCTGCCGAGGTCGGCGGCGTGTACGTCAGCGGAAGTCGGATCAGCCAAGGCGCGGAGAGCGACGGAGCCGAGTACACCGACATCGTCGACTCCGTCTTGCGTGGTGATCTGACGGTCAACGGTTCACAGAGTGGCGGCATCCTGTGCGACAGCGAGGTCCTGGGAGCGGTGTCCTACACCGATGGTGCGGGTCCCGTCGCGGTCGGCGCGGGTGAGCAGGAGAACTTCTGCGACTTCGTCAACTACATCGACGGAGACCTGACGGTCACCGACATCTCCGGTGGCGCCTACATCGACAACAACATCATCGGCGGTGCCCTTGTCACCGAGAACAACTCCCCGGTCGCCGAGGTCGGTGACAACAACCGTGTCCGCGGTGACCTCGACACGGAGGAGGTCGCCCTGAGCACCTTCGGCGCCGAGGTCATGGCGGAGTTCGAGGCCCACGAGGCCGAACTCGAGGCCGAGGTGGAGGAGCTGCGCTCCGAGACCATCGAGGAGGCCTTGGAGAGCGGGCCTGCCTTCTAGGCCTTTGCCTTCCAGCCCGTCTTCCGCCAACGGCGCAAGACATCGGTCGGTGCCGATCGGCCACCGGCACCGACCGATGCCGTCCCCGTCCTGGTGGATCGCGGTGCCGTATCCGGCCGGAAGGACTCAGCTGTTGTCGGAGCCACGGTTTTGTTCGCCGTTGCCACGCGGGCCGTTCTTCCAACGCTCCGCGAAGGAGTCGAAGAACCTGCCGCCCGCGTCCGAGGCGCCCCCGGCCACGTCGCGCACCACACTGACGAGTGGATCCGTGCTGCGCTTCCACTCCTCACGGTAGGAGTTGGCGGCCTTGCCCGCTTCCTCGCTGACGCGTGTGTCCTTGTCGCTGCTGCGGCGGGGGTAGGCACCGTCGAGGATGCGCTGGTACTCGCCGCTGTCCACCCAGCGGCTCAACTGGGCAACACGCACCACCGCAAAGGGGTGGCTCGCGGGCACCGTGGACATCAGCTTGAGGATGCTGTCCACCGCATCGCCGCCACTTTCGTACTCGTCGGCCTGCTCCATGAACGCGTCGGGGTTCATCTGGGACAGGTTCGTTCCGCCGGCCAGCTTCATCAGGGCACGCTTGGCGGCCTCGGGGTTCTGGCAGGCCAGGAGCCCGGCCCGGTCGGCCGACAGTTCGGATTTACGGTGCCACTCCTTCAACGCCACCAAGATCGCCTGGATGGCCAACGCACCCAGCGGGATCCACAGGATCTTCTGGGAGATCCAGATCAGCAACAGCAGGAGTGTGCGGTACAGAGCGTGGCCGCTGAGGACGTGTCCGACCTCGTGGCCGATGACGAACCGCTTCTCCTCGGCGTCGAAGAGGTCGAACAGGCCCGTGGTCATGACGAGGAACGGCTTCTTGCGGCCGATCGCCATGGCGTTGGGTGTGGGGTCCATCTTGACGTAGAGCTCGGGCACCTGGTCGAGGTCGAGAACGTAGGCGGCGTCGCGGAGGTAGTCGTGCAGTTCGGGGAACTGTGTGGGACCCACGCGTACGGCGTCGGCGAGGAACAGCAGGCGCAGCTGGCGCTCGCTGATCCGGCCGAACACGCTCTTGACCAGGACGTCGAACCCGGTCAGGGACCGCAGTGCCACCAAGGCGCCGCGGTCCGCGGGGTGTTCGTAGGCGCGGGGGGAGAGGTCGGGGAGGCGGACGCGGACGCGATCTGGTGAGTTGGCCATATCGGCATGCTATGTGCCGTGACAGCGCTTGGCCATGATTTTGGAGATCGAGATATAACGTGTTTCCGCGGGGATGGGAGAGTGTGGCGTGGCAGGTGTTTTGCGCAGGTGAGCAGGTTCCGGGAAGGGGGAGGAAGACTCCCGGTGGCCCCTTGTGGTGACGTAGACAAGGTCACACAAGGGTACGAACAGGGGCGTACCATCCGAACACAGTGCTGGTGTCGGTTACCCTCGGGTGGCCGATTCCGGCAATGGTAACGTTCCCCGGCGAAACGGAGCGCACTGTGGCGCACGAAGTGAAAGGCGCCTCCCGTGGGGGCATCTCACCCGCGCGGCGAGGTGGCTCCACACCGTCCAAGGTCGGCATCATGGGGGGCACCTTCGACCCGATCCACCATGGACACCTCGTTGCGGCAAGTGAAGTGGCACACTTCTTCGAGCTCGACGAAGTCGTCTTCGTGCCCACCGGCCAACCTTGGCAGAAAGACCTGGACAAGGTCACCCCCTCCGAGGACCGGTACCTCATGACGGTCATCGCGACCGCGGAGAACCCGCAGTTCAGGGTCGACCGGATGGAGATAGACCGTAAAGGTCCCACCTACACACTCGACACCCTGAGGCAGATGCGTGCCGAGTACGGTCCCGACGTCGACCTGTACTTCATCACCGGGGCCGACGCGCTCGGCGCGATCCTGAGCTGGCGCAATGTCGACGAACTCTTCGAGCTCGCACATTTCGTAGGCTGTAACCGACCCGGTCACCAACTCAGCGACCCAGGGCTGCCCGACGGCAAGGTCTCGCTGGTGGAAGTGCCCGCCCTCGCGATTTCCTCCACCGAGTGTCGCGAGCGCGTCCGCAAGGGCGAACCCATCTGGTACCTCGTGCCGGACGGTATCGTTCGCTACATCAACAAGACCGGGCTCTACCGCGAGAGCTGAAAGGCAGCAAGCACAACGTGACAGCCACCGACAGGGCGAAGGAACTGGTCAAGGTCGCCGCCGAGGCCGCCGCCAACAGGCTCGCCGAGGAGATCATCGCCTACGACGTCAGCGAACAGCTGGCCATCACCGAGGCCTTCGTGCTCTGCTCCGCCCCGAACGATCGCCAAGTTCGTTCCATCGTCGACGAGATCGAGGATCAGCTACGCGTCAAAGCCGGTGCCAAACCGATCCGCCGCGAAGGCGAACGTGACGGGCGCTGGGTGTTGCTGGACTATGCCGACATCGTCGTGCACATCCAGCACGAGGAGGAGCGCGGCTTCTACGGTCTTGAACGGCTCTGGAAGGACTGTCCCGAGATCGACCTTCCCGACGGCTCACGCGGTACCGATCGCACCCCGCTGGACGACCAGTGACCGAAGGGAAGACACACACCTCGTGAGCGAAACCCCTCGCGTGCTGTTCTGGCGGCACGGACGCACCTCCTGGAACGTGGAGAACCGATTCCAGGGACAGACCGACATCGAACTCGACCCGGTCGGCCACGCCCAGGCCGAGCGTGCGGGGCCACTGCTTGCCGCCCTCGGCCCCGACGTCATCGTTTCCTCGGACCTCAAACGTACCGCCGACACCGCCGCCTACCTCGGCCGCGCCTGCGGTGTCACAGTCGAGTACGACAAAGGTCTACGAGAACGCTACGGCGGTTCCTGGGAAGGGCTCACCCGTGACGAACTCGCCGAACGCTGGCCCATCGAACACGCACGCATGGACATCCCCGACGGTGAGAACATCGCCGAGGTCGGTGACCGTATGCACGCCGCCGTGGCCCGTGGGCTCCGACGCACACCTGCAGCCGGCCTCCTTGTCGTGGTCAGCCACGGCGCCGCCATGCGCGTGGCCCTTGCCCGGATGCTCGGTGTGCCCGACGAACGACGCGAGATCCTCGGTCCACTCAGCAACTGCTGCTGGTCCATCCTCCAACGGCGCGGAAACCACTGGCGTCTCATGGAGCACAATGCGGCAAGCCTGCCCGAACCCGTGGTCCTCAGTGACGACACCTGAAGTACCGGTGACGGTGCCTGAGGAAGTAAGACCGGTCACTGCTTCGGGTCGAACGCCGAACCATTTCGACGTGTCGGGCAGATTCAGCTATTGTGGAGGGGTCGCCGGGCAGGACACGTCCGACGACTCCCACACGGGGCTATGGCGCAGCTGGTAGCGCGCCTCCATGGCATGGAGGAGGTCTGGGGTTCGAATCCCCATAGCTCCACGTAGATCGCACAACCGAAGCTGCCCCGTCCGAGGACGGGGCAGCTTCGTGTGGGGCGCCCGTCTCAGTGATCCGAGAAGCCGGGCCGAGTGGTGAGCATCATCGTTTCCTCGAGTTTCTTCGAGCGCTGCCGTTCCTTCGCTGATGACCGCCTCGCCTGCGAGTGGGGCGAGCGCAGCCGCCACCTGATCACGGTCGGCATCGGGGGAGACGCCAGGCACGGCTGCCCCGCCCTGAGCTTTCGAATCCCCATGGTCTCGGTACGAACACCTGGGCCCCCGCCGGTTGTGTACCGATCAGGGCTCTCGGTGCAACCACACGGCGGAGTTGCCGGGAAGGGTGCGTCCCTCCAAGGGGACACTGGCCACCATGACCTCGCCCTCGGGAAGCGGAACCGGTACCTCACCCGTGTTGACCATCACCAGCACGTACCCGCCACGCCAGAAAGCCAACACCGGGCCTTGGTCGAGCCGGCGGTCCCACCTCACCTCTTCGTCGACGGCACAGTTCTCCCGCAGAGTCAGCACCTCCTGGTACAGCCGCAACATCGAATCCGGCACATCGGCCTGGGCCTCCACCGAGTACCGGCCCCACCAGGAAGGTTGAGGCAACCAGGATCCGTTGGAACCGAACCCGAAGGACGGACCGCCCGTGTTCCACGGCAGCGGAACGCGACAACCGTCCCGCCCCTTGTCGGTACGGCCACTGTTGACCCAGCGCGGATCCTCCAACGCGTCGGCCGGCAGGTCGGCAACCTCCGGAAGACCGAGTTCCTCACCCTGGTAGATGTAGGCCGAACCCGGAAGAGCGAGCTTCAACAAGGCAAGAGCGCGGGCTCTGCGCTCACCCAACGCAAGGTCCGGTTCGGGTTCACGGCCGTCGGAGAGCAACCACGCTCGCTGATCGGTACCGGGGGGCAAGCTCAACACACTCACCGGACGTACCACGTCGTGATTACCGATCACCCAGGTCGGGACCGTGCTCACCGACCGGGCATCACGCAAGGAGGCGTCGATGACCTGTCGATAGGTGTCCGCGTCCCATCGGGCCTCCAAGAACTCGAAGTTGAACGCCTGGTCCAGTTCGTCCGGGCGGGTGTAACGCACCCGCCGATCACTGGGAAGCCACACCTCGGCCACGGTCGCCCTCGGCGGATCGTACTCCGACAGCACCCTGCGCCAGTCCCGGTACACCTCGTGCACCCCCGGCCGGTCCAACAGCGGGTGATCGGGGTTGGCGAGGATGTCCTCGAACCGACCACCCTCGACCGGAACGAGGTCGCGCAACGGCTCGTCCATGTCCTTGACCAGCGCATAGGCCACGTCGATACGGAATCCGTCCACGCCCCGGTCCGCCCAGAAACGCAAAATCCCACGGAATTCCTCACGGACCCGATCGTCGTCCCAGTTCAGGTCGGGTTGTTCGGGGGCGAACATGTGCAAGTACCACTGTCCGTCCGAGGTTCGACTCCAGGCCGGACCTCCGAAGGTGGACCGCCAGTTCGTGGGTGGCTCCTCACCGTTCTCCCCACGGCCGTCACGGAACACGTACCGTTCCCGCGCCGGTGACCCGGGGCCTGCTGCCAGCGCTTCCTGGAACCAGGGGTGCGCTTCGGAGGTGTGGTTGGGCACGATGTCGATCATGACTTTCAGTCGCCGCTTGTGTGCCTTGCGCACCATCGCGTCGAAGTCGTCCAGAGTGCCGAGCGCCGGGTCGACCCCACGGAAGTCGGCGACGTCGTACCCTCCGTCCGCCCACGGAGACGGGTAGAAAGGTGACAACCACACGCCGTTCACCCCCAAAGCGGCGATGTGGTCCAAACGGCTGGTGATGCCCGGGATGTCGCCGATGCCGTCACCGTTGCTGTCGGCGAAGCTACGCGGGTAGATCTGGTACAGGACTGCGTCACGCCACCACTGCTGCATGCTTTCCCCCTGGGGTCGGTTCAACTCACGAGGACGATTCGCGGGTCTCCTTCGGAGCCGCGGTGGACCGGCGGGGGATGATCTGTGTGGGAAGTTCCACGTGCGTGTCGAAGGGGCGGGTCTCCTCGAGGATGTCCGCGGTGAGCAGGCCCGCTTCCACACCGATGTCACGAGGGACCTGATCCACCGTGGTCAGGTCGAGGACCTCGGTGACATCGCGGTTGCCAAAACCCATGAGGGAGATCGCGTCCGGGATCGCGATGCCGGAGCGCCGCAGGGCCCGGTGGACACCCAGAGCCATGTCGTCGGACTCGGCCAGCACCGCGGTGGGCAAGGTCTGCCCGGAGAGCAACTCTCCGACGGCGAGCTCACCGCCTTCGTACCCAGAGGGTTTGAGGACGGTCCACGGTCGGATCCCGGCCTCACCCATCACCGACTCATGACCTGCGAGGCGATCGCGTGAACTCCGGCTGATGTGTGAACCCGTGCGCGAGCCGATGTAGGCAATACGTGTGTGACCGAGGTTGAGCAGGTGCCGAGTGGCCGCAGCGGTGCCCGCACGGTTGTCGACGAACACGCAGGCCCGCCCGGGCACACGCTGACCGGTGAGCACCAGCGGTACGCCGACCCTGTCGAGAAGACGACATTCCTCCTCGGCCAGATCCAGTGCCACGGTGATCACGGCGTCACTGTTGCGGGGCAGCGGCAAGGAGCCTGCCCGGTCACGCACGTCGACCTGGTAGACGAGCATGTCCAGGTCGGACCGGTGCAACGCTTCACCGACCCCGGAGAGCACAGCGCCGAAGAACCACGGTTCGAGGGACGGTACGACGGCCGCGACCCTCCCGGTACGTCCGGTCACCAACCCGGAGGCGTTGCGCGAGACCACGTAGGACAGTTCGTCGGCGGACCGCCGAACGCGTTCCCGAACCTCCGGGGCGACCCCGGGAGCACACCGAAGCACACGGGAAACCGTCGAGAGGGACACCCCTGCTCGACGTGCCACGTCACGCATACTCGAGGGTCGCTTGGGCATGGTGCCCACGGTAAGAGCACGACACAGAACATGGCAACGTTTTCATCCCGGCAAATACAAAGTTTCGCGAACTTTTCCTCGGTCACCACCGATAAGAGTCAACTGTCTGTTGACGTGATCACATCCTCGGTGGCATCGTTTTCGCACGGTCTGGGGGGATCATCCACGACGCGCTCGACCACGCTCCGAGCCGGCACCGGCCGGGGCGGGAAGGAAAGAGATGTCCGAACTTCCATGGAAGAAGAGATACGGGCTCCGTGTCTGTACAGCAGGGTTCATGGTCCTGGGTCTGGCCCTGGCCACCGCGTGCGGAGAACCCCCCGGTGAGGACACCGAAGGGTCCGAAGGGGAGGGCGAGAGCGCGGACCTGGCCGAGGACCCCCAATTCATCTGGGCGGTCACCGGCGCGGATCGACAGATCCACGAGGACGTCGCCCGCCTGTGGAACGAGAACAACCCCGACCAAGAGGTCGACATCTTCTTCCTGGCGCCCACGGCCGACGAGCAACGCCAGGCCATGTTCCAGGACCTGCAGAGCCAGGCCGGAGAGTTCGACGTGCTCGGCCTCGACGTCATCTGGACCGGTGAGTTCGCCGACTTCGGCTACGTCGAGAGCTTGGAAGACATGCGCTCGGAGGTCGAGGACGTCAGCCTGGAAGGGGCCATCGACAGCGCCCAGTGGCAGCAGGAGCTCTTCGCCCTTCCGTACTCCTCCAACGGCGCGTTCCTGTACTACCGCACCGACCTCATCGACGAACCCCCCACGACCTGGGACGAGCTGTACGAAACAGGGATGGAGGCCGCCGAGGAGGAGGACATCTCCGCTTTCGTCGGCCAAGGAGACCAGTACGAGGGCTTTGTCGTCAGCTACCTGGAGAAGTACTGGTCCGCAGGGGGCGAACTGTTCGACGAGGCCCAGGAGAACAGCACCTTCCTGGAAGGCGACGCCGCCGAGACCGCCCTGGACTTCATGATCGAGGGGCAGGAATCCGGGTTCTTCGCCGAGGGTTACGACTCCATGGTCGAGGACGACGCCCGTGCCCTGTTCCAGGCGGGTGAGGCCGTCTACATGCGTAACTGGCCCTATGCCATCCCACTCCTGGAAGGTGAGGAGGGCGAGGAGAGCGAGGTCGCCGGGGACTTCGCCGTCGCCCCTTTGCCCACCTTCACCGGGGAAGGCACCACCAGCGCCCTGGGCGGGTTGAACAACGCCGTCAGCAGTCTGAGCGAGAACCAGGACCTTGCCCGTGAGTTCGTCCTCTGGGCCGCCACCGACCCGGAGGCACAGCAGATCTTGCTCGACCACAGCCTGCCGCCCACCATGCTCGACCTTTACGACGAGGCCGATGATCCCGACTTCGAGATGCTCGGTGACATCCTGGCCGATGCGCAGGCCCGCCCGCCGGTGCCCGGCTACAACTCGCTCTCCTTGGAGATCCAGGAGAACCTGCACCCGGCCTTCCTGGGGCAGGAGGACCCCGAAGCGGCACTGGAAGCGGTGAACGACGCCGCCGAGAACGCACTCGAGCAGGAGTAGGCGCCCATGGTGAGTACGGCTCCTGTTCGCGCGCCTGCCCGCAAGCCCGCAGATACGGGCCTGGGGGAACGAGCGATGGGGCGGATCTTTCTCGCCCCGTCGTTCGCCTTCATGGCCGTCATCGCACTCTTTCCGGTGTTCTACGCCATCGGCAAGAGCCTGTACGACATCCGTGGCCTTCGTCAGGAGTTCATCGGGTTCGACAACTACGCGCGGGCCCTGACCGATTCGGGGTTCTTCAACGCCGTCGGCAACACCTTCGTCTTCACGGTCTCCTCGGTGTCCCTGGAGTTCGTCATCGGCATGGTGTTCGCCCTGATCATGCACCAGGTCTTCGTGGGTCGAGGGTTGACCCGGGCGGTCATCCTGGTGCCGTGGGTGGTCCCGACCGCTGTGGCCGCCCAGGTGTGGCGGTACATGTTCGACCACAACCCGGGCTTTGTGAACGCGGTGTTGGGCGCCGACATCAACTGGTTGCGTGACCCCGCCTGGTCCATGGTCGGCATCATCTCCGCGGACGTGTGGAAGACCGCGCCGTTCGTGGCTTTGTTGCTCCTGGCCGGTTTGCAGACCATTCCCGAGGACTACTACGAGGCGGCCAAGGTCGACGGGGCCAACGCACTCCAGCGTTTCTGGGGGATCACCCTTCCGCTGCTACGGCCCTCCATCGTGGTCGCCCTGTTGTTCCGCACGGTGGACGCGCTACGCATGTTCGACTTCGCGTACGTGTTCGCCGGGCACTCGAACTCGTTGGCCACGTTGTCGGTGTACGCGCAACGCTTCCTGGTGGCCGAACCGCAGTTGGGTTACGCCAACGCACTGTCCACGGTCACGTTCGTCATCGTCATGCTCGTGGGGTTGGCCTTCATCAGCAGGATGGGGCGGCACATGGTGGGTGACGTGGCCCCGCGGAAGGAGAAGGGATGACGGAACAGACCGTGAGGCCGTCCGGTGCGCGGGTACGGACCCCACCTCGCCGACGAAGGGATGTGCCGCCGTGGGTGGTCAACTCACTCAAGCTGCTCGGCCTGCTCGTGGTACTGGTGTGGTGCCTGTTTCCCTTTTTGTGGATGGCCATGACGAGCCTGCGCACGGGTTCGGTGGCGATCACGGAGCCCAACATCTTCCGTGGCCCGTTCGACTTCGGCAACTACGAACAGGTCGTCGAACTGGGGTTCCATTTCTCCTTGCGCAACTCGCTGGTCGTGGCGTCCGTGACCACGCTCATCTGTATCCCCGTGGCGTCGTTGGCCGGTTACGCACTGGCTCGGCTGCCGCTGGCAGGTAAGTTCGCGATTTTGGCGTTGACCCTGGTGGCGACGCTTTTCCCACCGGTCGCGCTGGTCAACCCGCTGTATCAGCTCTATCTGGAGCTCGACGACCTGACCGGGATCAGCCTGCTGAACTCCTACGCGGGCATGGTCATCCCCTACGTGGCGCTGACCCTGCCGCTGGCCATCTTCATCCTCACCACGTTCTTCTCCGGCATCCCCAAGGAATTGGAGGAGTCGGCCAAGGTCGACGGGGCAACCCCGTTCCAGGCCTTCTGGCGTGTGGTGGCACCCCTGGCGGCTCCCGGTGTGGGGGCCGCGGCGATCCTGACCTTCGTCTACGCCACCAACGAGTTCCTGTTGGCGTTCTCGTTCGCTCCCAGGGACCTGAACGTGCAGACCGTCCCGGTCTTCATCGGTACTTTCGAACGGGTGGGTTATGAGAACCCGATCGGCCAGATCATGGCCGCCTCGGTCCTGGTCTCGGCCCCACTCATCGCTTTTGCCCTGATCTTGCAGAAGCGGATCGTTTCGGGGTTGACCTCCGGTGCGGTCAAGGGCTGACCCTGTTCCCCACCGGGGCTCCCGTCGAGTTCCGTGATCTTGCTCGTGCCGCCATGTTCGGGCGTCGAATATGGCGGCACGAGCAAGATCGTCCGGGGGGATTGGGCTCGGCCGCAGCGGACATCCACCACTCATGGCCGTCACTCTGTGTGAGTAATGCTTACCCGGAAAGGTTCAGTGTAGGATCCGACGGAGTTTCGGCGACGAACCCTTTTGGGATAGGAGGAAAGCGATGCAAGCGGCACTCGATATTTCCGTTCTTCTGTCCACTTTATTCACCGGTGTGGTGGCAGGTCTGTTCTTCGCTTTCTCGTGTTCGGTGATGCCCGCGCTCAGGAGGACCCGGGACGAAGTGCTCGTCGAGGTGATGCAGCGCATCAACGTCGCCATTCTCAATTTCTGGTTCTTCTTGTTCTTCGTGGGTGCGCTGTTGGCCACGGCCACCTCGGTCGTCCTCCACACGGTGCTCGGGGGAGGTGAGGCCTATCCCCAGGTCATCGCGGGTTTTGTGCTCTATCTGGCGGTCGTGGTGGTGACTCGGGTCTTCAACATCCGCCTGAACGACGAACTGGCCCGCGCGGAAGATCTCACGGAAACGCACAATGTCGGCAGGGTTCGTCTCCGTTTCGAGGCGCCGTGGAACCGGTGGAACAATGTGCGCACGGTCCTTTCGATGGCTGCCTTTCTCAGCATGATCTGGGCCGTGTGGCTCATGTGAAGGTTTCCCGCTTACCGATACCGAGGAAGAGTACGCGCGGCAAGGCGCCGGTCACTTCTGGTCCAGGTTCAACTGGTAGACGGCTCGATCACGGCCCGGTCCCTTGAAGTCGCTGATGACGGAGACACCGGCGACCTCGTGGTTGCCGGGAGTGTTGACGAAGCCGAGGGCGGTCCAACTGGCGTGTGCGGCCCGGTTGTCGGGTTCGGAGGTGAGGTAGAGGCGCCTGCAGCCCCGAGCCTCTGCCTGGGAACGCACGTTCTGGAGAAGCGTTCGTACGATGCCGCGACGCCGGTGCTGCGGGTGGGTCATGACGTCTTGTACGTAGACCTCGGCGGGGTCGTCCTGGCTTTGGAAGGCGATCACCGCACCGACGACGGTGCCGTCATCGGTGATGGCGATGGGGCAGGTGGAGGAGAACAGAGTGGCGTAGAGCCAGTAGTCGGACAGGGTGCGTGCGCTGATGTACGGCTCACCGAGCTCCATCAGCTTCTGGACTTCACCGATCTGTTCGGGCCGGAGGGGTGCGACGATCATGGATGCTCCTCGGGGTGGGGCTTGCGGACGATGCTGGTCAGCTGTTGCGCGATGTCGGCCGGGGCGACGGCGTCAGTGACGTGCGGGGCGGACACCTGTTCCGAGAGCCGAACACGGGCGAACCTGGATGGGAGATGTCGCGTTCGTCCGCGCCTCGGATGATCAGTGCGGCCAC